>JAHFFY010000086.1 GCA_023247705.1 Candidatus Omnitrophota bacterium
CCCATTGCCGACGGTTATCTTGATGGATAGTGTTTTGTGGATGTATATTGCATTATTGATTATCCGGATCGAGCGCTCTTCTATTTTCTCTCTTGATGAATTTTTCATTAAGTCCAAGGATTAAGCAGACCATTGGCATAAACTGTCAAGGGATTAATCCTGAGATCCCTTTTCCGCCAGTCAATCCGATGATTCAATCGATTCGAAATTTTTGAGTTCAAATGAAAAAGAAATTATTCGTCACGGTTGTGTTCCTTATGATGGCCGTCCCTAAAATTTTTGGTCAGCAGAACGTCAAAGAACCCAATGTCAGCGGTCAATTTTATCCCAGTGATCCAAAGGCGCTTTCTGGATTGATCGACCAGTTCCTCGAGGCGGCCTCTTTGGATCAAGGGCCTGATCAGAAAATCAAATTGTTGATTTCCCCTCACGCCGGATATATTTATTCCGGGTCGGTCGCGGCCCACAGCTACCGCGCCATATCGGGTCAGCAATATTCGACAGTGGTTTTAATCGGTCCATGTCATTTTTTTGACTTTGAAGGAATATCCATCTGGAAAGAGGGGAGTTTTAAAACTCCGTTGGGCACTATCCCGATCGATCAAGAATTGGCGGGGGTTTTGATCAAATCCAATGATCAGTTCAAATTCGCCCCGGAATTCTTCGAGAAAGAGCATTCCCTGGAAGTGGAAATGCCGTTTCTGCAGAAAGTGTTAAAGGATTTTAAAATCGTACCGGTCCTCATGGGGCATCCGGATTTTAGAATCTGTCAGAGTTTGAGTGAGAGTTTGACTAAATTGATCGGCGAACGGGATGATGTTCTTGTCGTGATCAGCACGGACATGTCGCATTATCATCCTTCGGATGTTGCCGCGGACATGGATCAAAAAACGCTGGGTGCGATTCAATCTCTGGACGCCGAAACACTTTGGAATCAATGTCTGCTTCGTCAGATGGAATTGTGCGGTTTTACCTCCGTGATCACCGGATTATTATTTGCCCAGGCGAATCATTTGGATGAGATCAAGATTTTAAAATATGGTCATTCGGGACAATCCAGCGGTGATAATAGCCGCGTTGTTGGATATTGTTCGGTCATCTTCAGCAAACGAGACAACGCGAAAAAGAATGAAGCGGTGCAGAATTCAAATGACCGTTCATTCACAGTGGAACAAAAAAAACGTCTGCTCGCCATTGCCAGAAAAACCATCACGGCCTATCTGGAAAACGGGGAAACTCCTGAGATCACCGCGACAGATCCGCGGTTGTTGAAACCAGAAGGCGCCTTCGTAACCTTGCGCAACCATGGAGATCTGCGGGGATGTATCGGGCGTATTATCAGCGATCAACCGCTTTATTTAACCATCCGGGATATGGCCAGGGCCGCGGCCACGGAAGATACACGATTTAAATCCGTGACTAAAGAAGAATTAAAGGATATCGATGTTGAAATCTCCGTTTTATCCGTTCCTGAACGGATTAAGGATGTCTCGGAAATTCAAATGGGTGTGCACGGTGTCATTGTCAGCAAGGGCAATTCGGCGAGAGGCGTTTTTCTTCCTCAGGTGGCGGATGAGACGCATTGGAGCCGGGAAGAATTTTTAGCGAATCTCTGCGTGCAGAAAGCCAGGTTGCCGGCGGATTGCTGGCGGGATCCTAATGTCGTCATCGAGAGTTTTACCGCCGAGGTCTTTGCGGAAGGTGATTTGAAAGATTAGTGCTTTGTCAAACACGTTTTTAATAATTGATCCCTCTATACTTTGAAGGAAATCAACTATTATTGAGCTTCTTTCTATTAAACGAAACTCTAAATCTCTCGCCATCATCGATGTCGGAAGCGAGAGATTTAGAGTTGAAAAGGAAAAGCTCAATAAAAACAAAATTGACAAAATATTAGTCTTTGACCTGAGTTGTATCCCGCGAAAATTATCATGAAAATAAATCCTTGGCGAAATATTCTAATTTCGATATTCGTTATCCTCTGGACCATCCTTTTTCATTATGAATCGACCCGATTTTTTTATCTGAATCCATTCTTCCAGAATAAATTCCCCAACGGTATTAAGATTGGTTCCCATCAGATCCGAGAATTGCCGAATATGAAATTTTTATTCCCGCCCGCTGGCTGGATTATGTTTTTTAACGTTGATGATCAATTTGGTTATGCCGAAGTTTATGGATTGAAGGGCAAGGATGTTCAACTGATCGACCCGCACCAGATTCTCCAAACGAGGGCGATCGGCTATGACAATATCCATCGCAATGTCTTGGGAGAAGTGTTGGATCCGCATCATCAAAAAGATTTTTGTCGCTTTCTTCATCGGCGGTTTCCGGATTTTGATCATTTCTTGATTACCGCGGTGCATTATCCATCCGTTGTCAAAACGCCGTATGAAAGATTGCAGAGGATCGTGTATGAGTGTAGATATTAGGTCGGTTTGATGTCGGATGCTGGATGCCGCAAGCATCTAACTTCTAACCAATTGATAAGAGTGAATATGATTTCAAAACTTTGGCACCGTTTATTCCTCGAGGAACGCCCATCGATCGGGTTGTCTTTTTTCAGGATCGCAGCCGCGATTACAACGGGATTTCATGTCATTCCTTCGTTTTTCCATCTGGAAGATAACTATTGTCAAACCGCTTTTAAAACTTTTAATCTGCAGTTTTTCCCTCCGGTGGTCA
>JAHFFY010000014.1:0-29063 GCA_023247705.1 Candidatus Omnitrophota bacterium
GAAGGCTTTTATGGACGGCTATTTGGCCGCTTTACCCAAAGGGGTGCAAGGGATCAGCAAGATCAGCATCCAGACCGGGACGTCCCACGGCGGGGTTGTGTTGCCGGACGGAACGATCGCGGAAGTCAGTGTGGATTTTGATACATTAAAAGATCTTTCGAAATTCGCCCGGGAGGCTTATAAAATGGGCGGCGCGGTCCAGCACGGCGCATCCACATTACCTGAGAGTGCCTTCAATAAATTTTCGGAAGTCGGCGCAATCGAGATCCATTTGGCGACGAATTTCCAAAATATGATTTTTGAAAACAAACATTTCCCAAAAGATTTAAAGACCCGTATGTACGAGTGGACCCGCAAGAATTGTCCGGAAGAGAAAAAAGACGGACAAACCGACGACCAGTTTATTTATAAAGCCCGCAAGAAGGCCTTGGGACAATTCAAAAAAGAAATCATGGGCCTTCCGGAAGAGGTCAAAGAAAATATTGCCAAGGATATCGAGAAGGTATTCGATTCTCTTTTCCAAAAATTAAACGTAGGAAACACCAAGGATGCTGTCAATAAAGCCATTAAACCGGTCGATGTTAAACTTGGGCTAAGAAGCAAAGCGGTTTTGGATGGCGAAGGGGATGATTAAGATCAAGAAATAAAATGCGTTCCCCAGTGCCCCAGTTAAAATTTGGGATGCTGGGGGACTTAACAAAGGAAAATTTATGGCTAAAATTTATTATGATAAAGATGCGGATTTAAATATTTTAAAAAATAAAAAGGTTGCGATCTTGGGTTATGGGATTCAGGGCCGGGGGCAGGCGCTCAACTTGCGTGATAGCGGTCTGAACGTCATTGTGAGTCAGAGATCCGGTTCAATCAACTATGATCAAGCCGTCAAAGACGGATTCAAACCCGTCGAAGCCGATGTGGCCGCGAAAGAAGCTGATGTTATCCAGATCTTGACCCAGGATCATGTGCAGTCTGATCTTTATAAAAAATCGATCAAGAAACACATGAAAAAGGGGAAATCACTTTTGTTTTCTCACGGATTTAATATTCATTTCCGACAAATTATTCCCCATCCGGATATCGATGTGTTTATGATCGCACCCAAGGGCCCCGGGGCGTTAGTCCGTCGACAATATGAAGAAGGCAAAGGCGTTCCCTGTTTGGTGGCAATCCATCAGAATCCTTCGGGTCAGGCCTTGAAAACCGCTTTGGCCTACGCGAAAGGGATCGGCGGAACCCGTGCCGGTGTGATCGAGACCACGTTTAAAGAGGAAACCGAGACCGATCTTTTCGGGGAACAATCTGTTCTCTGTGGCGGGACTAGCGAACTGATTAAAGCCGGTTTTGAAACATTAATGGAAACGGGCTATCAACCGGAGATCGCTTATTTCGAATGTCTTCATGAATTGAAGCTGATTGTGGATTTGATTTATGAGGAAGGGATTCAAGGGATGCGCAAACGCGTTTCCGACACCGCCGAGTATGGCGATTATACCCGTGGGCCAAGGATCATTACGGATAAAACCCGTAAAATGATGAAAAAGATTTTGTCGGAAGTTCAATCGGGTAAATTTGCCAGAGAATGGATCCGGGAAAACAAGAAAGGCCGTCCGAATTTTAATAAATACCGTGAAGAATCGGCTAAGCATCCCATTGAAGAAGTCGGCCATCAACTGCGTCAGATGATGCCGTGGATGAAAAAATAAATTGCATTCAAGCATGAACAAAATCGAAACCCCAACGTCTCCGGTGGTGAAACTGCATTTAGGGTGCGGTACGAATAAATTAGACGGCTGGGTGAATATTGATTCGGTCAAAGGCTGTCAGCCGGATTTGGTTCATGACATCACGACCCCGCTGCCATATCGTGATTTTTCCGTCGATGAAGTCCTGGCGGAAGATCTGCTTGAACACTTTGACAAGTACATGCGGTATGTTGTTTTCGGGGAATGGATCCGGGTTTTGAAATTAGATGGAATTGTTACGGTCCAGGTCCCGAATTTTAAAAAAATCTTGTTTAGATATTTTAAATTCGGTTACGATCATTTTGTGGATTTCATTTTCGGCGAAACAATGTGGCGTTCCGAAGTTTATATCGGGTATTTTGGAAATCATAAGTGGGGTTATTGTGAAGAGACGCTAAAAAATTTTGTACGGCAGTTCGGTGTTGAACCGCTTAGTCTCGAGACCAAAGGATTAAACTTGCGTTTGGTCGGACAAAAAAAAAGGCATTTGCGCAACGACGAATTGGATCAGATCCAAATTTATTCCCACGCGAATGATCACGGGACCGGTCAGGCCTATCTGCCGTTAGGTGTCATCAAAACGAAGATCAATGCATTTCAAAGAGACATAGAACATGGATAAACAAGATAAAGTTTTAATATTTGATACAACGCTGCGCGATGGGGAACAAGCCCCGGGTGCCAGCATGAACGAGAAAGAAAAGCTCGAAATTGCTTACGCCCTGGAGCGCATGGGGGTCGACATTATCGAGGCGGGGTTTCCGGTTATCTCCAAAGGAGATTTTAATTCGGTCAAGAATGTCGCCAAACACATCAAAGGATCAATTGTGTGCGGCTTGGCGCGTTCGATCAAAGAAGATATCGATGCGGCGTATGAGGCGGTCAAGATCGCCAAACAGAACCGTATCCATGTTTTTTTGGCGACCTCGAAAATCCATCTGCAGTTTAAATTCAAAAAATCACAGGACGAAATATTGCAGATGGCGGTCGATGCGGTGAAGTACGCCAGAAACAAGATCGCGGACATCGAGTTTTCACCTGAGGATGCCTCTCGCACCGATAAGGATTTTCTCTATCGTATTCTGGAAGCGGTGATCAATGCCGGTGCGACGACTTTAAACATCCCGGATACCGTTGGATACAGCGTTCCGCTGGAATACGGCCAGTTGATCACCGATATCAAAAATAATGTTCCCAATATTCATGAAGCGGTCATCTCGGTCCATTGCCATGATGACTTGGGCGTTGCCGTGGCCAATTCACTGGCCGCGATCCGTAACGGCGCCCGGCAGGTGGAATGCACGATCAACGGAATCGGAGAGCGGGCCGGAAACGCGTCGATGGAAGAAATCGTGATGGCGTTAAAGACCCGGGGCGATTTTTACGGATGCACGACCGGGATTCATACCCAGGAAATCTGCCGTGTCTCGCGTCTGGTCAGTAAATTGACCGGTTTCGTCGTTGCTCCAAACAAAGCGGTTGTCGGCGCGAATGCCTTTCGTCACGAAGCAGGAATTCACCAAGATGGTGTTTTGAAAGAGCGCTCCACATATGAAATAATGCGGCCGGAAGATGTCGGTTTCATGGAAACAGGACTTGTCTTGGGCAAACATTCCGGACGGCACGCCTTTAAAGTCAGATTAAAAAGTTTGGGGATCGAATTAACCGAACCTGAGTTGGAAAAAGCCTTTGCGCGTTTTAAAAATGTCGCCGATAAAAAGAAACAAGTCTTTGAAGAAGATTTGCTGGCGATCGTCGAGGATGAATTTAAATTAGTCAAGAGGGTCTGGACCCTCGTGAGTCTGGTCACCAAAAGCGGCACGAGTATGAAACCGAACGTAGAGGTTGTTTTGGAATCCAAAGGAAAGACCTTTAGAAGTCATTCCTCGGGAGATGGACCGGTCGATGCCTGTTATAAGGCGATCGATAAGGTTGTTAAGACCAAAGGCGAACTGCTCGACTATTCCATTCAATCGGTCACGCGCGGCAAAGACGCCTTGGGGGAGGTCACGGTTAAGGTCAAGTTCAAAAATAAAAACGTTATTGCCCATGGGGCGAGTACGGATATTCTCGAGGCTTCGGCGAAGGCCTATGTCAACGCGGTGAACAAAGTTGTTTCTTCCGATCTGAAAGATTGAATCCGCTAACGATTCATTTTCTATTGAATGTATCATAATAAATCCATTTATGGCATTATTGGGGATCCTGTTGAACATAGTCTTTCTCCTTTAATGCATAATACCGCCTTTGAGGCCATTAAGGCCAACGCAGAATACCGCCTGTTTCCATTAAAAGAAAAAGAGCTGCCGGAATTTTTTAAAGCGCTGAAGAACAAAGAAAGTCCGATCTTTGGTTTTAATGTGACTGTTCCGTATAAAGAGCAAGTCGTGGCTTATATGGATAGTATGAGTCCATATGCCCAGAAGGTTATGGCGGTGAATACGGTGGTCATATCGCCTAAACGATCTTTGGAAGGGTTTAATACCGACGGTCCGGGATTTCTCGCTCATCTTACCGAACTTGGTTTTAAACCAGAGGGGAAAAGGATCGCTATTCTGGGCGCCGGGGGAACCGCGCGGGCGATTATCAGTGTATTGTGCCTTATTCCGAATCGGCCGCATGTCATCCTTTTATATAATCATCACCGAGAAAAAGCCGACCATCTTATTTTGGATTTGTCTAAGAGGATTGATGTGAGTATTGTTCAATCCGTCTCAAGCATTGATGACCTTAATGTCGAGTTGTCCGATTTGTTGATCAACACGACTCCGCTAGGTTTGAAAAGTGGCGACCCGTGTATCATCCCCGATGAACTATTGCATAGCAATCTTTTTGTTTATGATGTGATTTATAATCCGAATGCAACGACATTGCTTAAGAAAGCAAAAGCGAAGGGAGCAAAAATCAGCAATGGATTGGGAATGCTTTTTTATCAAGGGGTCCTGGCCTTCCAGCATTGGGCGAATATCCAATTGGATGATAAAACAAAGTCAAAAATGTGGGCAAGTTTAACCAAGTGGAGCAAATCAAATGTTTCTAACTGAAGATCTGGTGCTCAAAAGTTTCTTTTTTTGCTTTGGCGCAATTATCGGCAGCTTCTTGAATGTCTGCATCGTCCGTATGCCTCATGAAAAATCGATTGTATGGCCAGGGTCGCATTGTGTTCATTGCCAGGCATTGATTCCTTGGTATGACAATATTCCACTTTTGAGCTGTTTAATTTTAAGAGGTCAATGCCGCTTCTGCCATAAAAGAATATCTTCGCGGTATTTTCTGGTTGAGTTTTTGACAGGGAGCTTTTTTGTTTTCTTTTACCATTATTATCATTTGAATTGGGTTCTTTTGCCGTATCTGGTCTTGTTGTGCGGTTTGATCGTTGCGACTTTTATTGATATCGAACACCGCATTATTCCGGATGAAATCAGTTTAGGGGGAATTGTTGTCGGTTTGATCTTCAGCGTCATGATCCCCGGGATGCATGATTTTTCGTTGACATCTCTTTGGTCAGGCCGGATTTTTATGCGAATATTATATGGTGCTCTCGCATTCGCGGCGCTGATTGAATATCTTATTGACAATAAGAAAAAATCCGAGGATCAATTTGAGGATTTAGTCATCATGATTATGGTTGGTATTGCCATCGGGATTGAGTTGTTGCTCAGTTTTTTTCTTCCTTCGCTGCAAACACGTACACCTGAGATCGCGGCTCATTTGCTTTCTTTGGATGCTTCATTAATTGGATTTTTGTCCGGAGGAGGTCTTATTTACGCAATGGGATTGCTGGGCAATTGGCTGTTTAAAAAGGAATCAATGGGGGGCGGCGATGTAAAATTGTTGGCGATGATTGGATCTTTCTTAGGATGGCAAATGGCGCTATTGACTTTTTTTGTCGCTCCATTTTTTGGGGCGGTTGTCGGGGTGATTGTTAAATTGAGGACGAAAAGCAGTGTCATTGCTTACGGTCCATTTCTTGCCTTGGCTTCGATGATCTGTCTTTTTTGGGGCAAAAGTATTATGGATTGGCTTTTATTTAATTCTCTTTGGGGATATTGACATCTTGTTTGTCTGCGTTAAATGGAATAAGGATTTGTTTTGAAAAGAGAAAATATAAACAATCAGTCATTTAAAGGGGAGCTATATGTCAAAATCGATTCTAAAAGTTCTGAATGTTCTTATCTTTTTTGCTCTCATGTTTGTTGCGGCGAGACTCTGGGCGGCCGATACCTACCAGATTGATCCGAATCATTCGTCGTTAGGTTTCGCGATCAAACATTTAACAGTCAGCACCGTTAAGGGGGAATTTACGGATTACAGCGGAACGATCCAATTTGACCTGAATGATTTGGCCTCATTCATGGCGGATATAACCATCAAAGCCACAAGCGTTGATACCCATCAGGAAAAAAGAGACGAACACCTCAGAACAACTGATTTTTTCGAAGTGGAAAAATATCCGGACATCAGTTTTAAAAGCAATAAACTTACCGCACAGGGTGATGGCTATAATATCACGGGCAGTTTAAATTTCCATGGTGTGACCAAAGAAATCACAATCCCGGTGAAAATTTCCGGTCCGGTGACAAGTCCCATGGGAGGAAACGTCATCGGGTTAAGTGGAGAGACGATCATTAACCGGAAAGACTACGGAATGAATTATAATAAAACTTTGGATACCGGCGGATTGATTCTTTCCGATGCAGTGAAGGTTTCCATTGAGCTAGAAGCGAGCCACAAATAAAATTTTTTGATTAAAAGTGACTTTGTCATTTTTAATTTGTGGTATTGTAATAAGGTTGCTTTTAATGATCACTCTTCCTGTCTAATTGCTCAAATTTAAGATTTTAGAACTCTAAAAATCTCACGAGATGCAATTGATACGAAAAGTAATATTATTATCCGCATTTTTTATTTTTTTCTATTCCAGCCTCAATGCCGAGGAAATCTTATTAAAAAGTGGCGGGCGTGTTAAGGGGAAAATCATTGAAACCACACCGGACCATATTAAGGTTAATGTCTCTGGTCTTGTATTAACATATTTCACAAATGAAATAAAAAATTCAATACCCAAAGCGAATGGAGAGAATGTAGTCCCACCCACCGGAGGGATCAATAATTTATCTTCTATTATTTCCAAAGAAGAAATATCAAGTGTTCTTAATCAATACCAGGAAGCCATAAATAAACAAGATCTTAAGGCGCTGAGCGATTTGTTATGGGCTGATGCGAAATTTGTGCTGAAAGATTCTGGGACCGGAAAGGAAAAAGAGTTTTCGGTCAGTGATTACCTGCGTGTTGCCGAAAATTCTTGGCACTTGATGAGCGGTTATGTTTATCAATATAAAATGGGGGACATTAAGCTGGAAGGCAGCAGAGCGATTTGCCATGGCACACCGGAAGAGACCATTACGACTAAAGATGGTAGAACGATTATATCGAAAGCCGATTCAGAGGATATTTTTGAGAAAAGAAATGGTATCGTCAAGAAAAGTTATCATCTTAGACAATCAAAAGAGTAAATTTCTGATTTATTTCCCATCCTTGGTTAAATAAAGACGAGACAGTTCTGAGGTAAGGTATTTAAAGGTCGAATCGACATCATCAAAGAAGTGAAACAGTTCTAAATCTTCTTCATCGATGACTCCCCATTTGACCATGGCTTTGAAATTCATGATTTCGTTCCAATAATCTTTCCCGTAGATAATGATCGGCATATATTTTTTGGATTTTTTGGTTTGTACTAAAGTCAATAATTCAAATAACTCATCCATCGTTCCGAATCCTCCCGGGAACACCACCAGCGCCTTTGCTAAATAAAAAAACCAAAATTTTCGGATAAAAAAATAATGGAACTCAAATGAGATGTCTGGATTTTGATAGGGATTCGGCTGTTGTTCAAAGGGCAAGCTGATATTCAGGCCGATGGAAGGTCCGCCGGCTTGATGCGATCCTTTGTTGGCGGCTTCCATAATCCCTGGACCTCCACCGGAACAAATGATAAAACGATTGATATTGCCTGACATATTTTGTGACCAGGCGGTTAATCTTTCCGCAAGTTGCACGGCATCCTCGTAATAGCGAGACATGGCTAAATCTCTCTTAGCTTTTTCATAATTCTTCCGGATTTGAGGCGTTGGATTTTGGGCCATCGATTTTTCAATATCTTTCAGATTTTTTTGAGCCTGTGCTTTTGCGATGGTTCTTGCTGACCCAAATATGACAATTGTATTTTTGATTTTATTCTGACGAAAACGAACTTCAGGTTCGATGAGTTCGCAAAGGACTCGAATAAGTCGAGCGGGAGAGCTTTTCAAGAAGTTAATGTTTTCGTAGGATTTTAAGAAAGTGCTTTTGTGGCTGGATGAGATGGGTTGTTCCGGCATAAAATTCCTTTTTGTAAATAATATCAGAAAAGATGTTATTTACAATTGTTTTATTGTGTTTCCTTTAAAACAATATTAATCTCCCGATTGGAAGCTAGTCAAATTAAAAAAAATTCAATGCAAAAATCGATTGCTCTAAGATCACGATCAAAGAATTTATAAAATTTCTATATTGGATGTAAGCTTTATTTAGTATTCGTTTTGTTCAATAAATTAACAAATGTTCCTTTTTCTAGACATCATTTAGCCTATATAAATCAAATGGTTAGATTAAATTTGATAAATCCAGGAAGCCTGTGATATGATTTTTAGTTTTTATTCTGTACAAAATATAAAGTTTTTAAAATTTTTATCTTATAACTTTATTTTTAGTAATAGTTTAAAGTTTAATGCCTGAATTTTAGGCATCTTGGCATACTTTTTGCTTCAATAGAAATCGACTCATTATGCAAAGTTTCCTTTCGGGAAAATAATATAAAGAAGATTATCTTAACTCTAATATTTACATTGCTTATGAGCATGCAAGCTACGCGAGCCTAAATCATCGATGGTAAGCGTGTTGAGCAAGAATCAAACCAAAATTTTGTGCACAAAAACCCTCCCTATCGCTCAATAGGGAGGCCCCTCACACCCCCGTTGCGTTAAGTGGCGGGGGTGATTTTTTTTCAAGATCACGCGTTTCTGTGGACCAATCCCATAAAAATCGCTATTCTATCTCGCCGACTCTGCAATATTCTTTAGTATTCCAGATAGACTTATAATATAATACTTCTCTCGCTGGCGTTTTATCGCAACTGGAAAGTATTTAGAAAATTTCCATAATAACCCAAAACAATAAGTGAACAGAAACCCTCAAAATCATAATTCATTACACCGCTCACAAATCAAAATTGTTGAAGCGTCCGCTGGTTCGGGCAAAACTTATACACTCGCTCAATGGTATATTCGATTGTTACTGATCCCGGAATTATCTCTTGGCAATACATCCCCCCGAGATATCCTGGCGATTACCTTTACAAATAAAGCGGCGTTCGAAATGAAAGAGAGAATTTTAGAATTTCTTAAAAAAATTGCTTTAAGAAAATTTTCGGACAATGAGATAAAGCTTATTTTGTCCCCGAATTCACTAGAGATTGAAGAGGCAAGTCAATTAGCTGATAAAGTCATGACTATATTGATCCATCATTATAATTTCTTCCAGGTTCAGACGATCGACAGTTTTGTGAACTCGATTTTGTCGAGCTGTGCATTTAATATCGGATTATCTCCCAACTTCAGGATTCAAAGGAATGTTGCACAGTATTTGCATCTCAGTCTCGATCGATTAATCGATCGAGCTTTAAATGAAAAGAACATTATGCTGATTTTTGAAGAATTTCTGCACCAATATCTGTTTATTGAAAACCGTACAAGTTGGTTTCCGAAAAAAGATATTTTGCTTCTGTTAAATTCGCTATTTGCGCAAAGCAATATGTTGGGCGCTGATTTCCAGGAAAATGATATCGATGGCCAGAAGATATTGAAGATCAAAAAAGAGATTTTGCATCTTATGGAAAATTTAAGCAAAAATATTCCGGAAGGGACGGATAAACGATTTCTCAATAGTTTGGAATCATTTATGCGAAATTCGACATATAGCTTTGATATTAAGAATATCTCTGATTATTTTGCCAGAGAGGATTTTCCCATTAAGAATGGCTATGATCTCGAAGAATCAGTGGATAAAATGTGGACGCAAATTCATACTCAGTTAAGAATGCTTTCGCAACTGGAAAGCCGAATGACGTTTAATTGTTATATTGCTATCTTAAAAGAAGTGCTTAAAGATCTGAATATCACGGTTGCCAAGGAAGATATTTTGTTCCTGGAAGAATTAAACCGAAAAGCGAACTGGCTTTTTTCCGAACAATCCATTACGTTCGATGAACTTTACTTGCGCTTGGTGACACGCTGTCATCACTACTTAATCGATGAATTTCAAGATACCAGTGCATTGCAGTGGGAAAATTTGCGCCCTTTGATTGAAGAAGCGTTATCAACGGGAGGGTCATTATTTTATGTCGGGGATAAAAAACAGGCGATTTATGGATTCCGTGGTGGAGAAATCGCTCTCTTTGACCAAGTGGGTGAGGAATTCCGGTTATTTAATATTCAAATCGAGACGCTGAGTAAGAATTATCGTAGTCATAAGGCTATCGTTAATTTTAATAACCGAATATTTAGTCAGGAAAACATAGCCCTTTTTATAAATAAAAAAGAAGAATTTGAATCAGAAAAAAAGAAAAAAGATGCGGTTGTCTTGACATTGGAGAATAAAGAAGTGTTCTTCAACGTTTTTCAACACGCTGAACAACAGTTCGAGCCTAGGAGAAATGAAGGCTATGTTAAAGTTGAGTATCTAGAATCGGAAAACAAAGAAAACAGAAACAGCTTGGCCAGAGAAAAGTTTATCAGATTAGTCGGGAGTTTGAGATCACGGTTTCGCTATCAGGATATTTGTTTTCTGGCCCGGGATAATAATGAGGTCGAGATGATCACGACTTGGTTGCTGCAGGATGGTATCCCTGCGGAATCCGAACGGACATTAAATATCAAAGAAAATCATTTGATTAAAGAGATTATTTCATTTTTACGATTTCTGGATTCCCCGATTGACAATCTGAATTTTGTCTCATTTATCTTAGGCGATATCTTTGGGAAGGCTTCAGGGTTGAGTCCTGAAGAAATGCATCGATTTGTTTTTCGTCATCGTGCGCGATTTTCTGGAGAAAAAGATTTTTATATTTATAAAGAATTTAAGGAGTCTTATCCTGCAATATGGAACAATTTTATTGAAGATTTTTTCAAAAATGTCGGTTTGATTCCGCTCTATGAGTTGATTATAAGCATTATGGAACGGCTGGATTGTCAAAAAAATTTTCAGAATTCCCAAGGATTTTTAATCCAGTTTCTGAATTTGGTAAAGAAATCGGAAAATGATTATCCGGACATCAGTTCATTCTTGAGTTTTTATGCCGAACTGGAAGATGAGAGCGTATATATCAAAACCTCGGGATCTGAAGCCATCAAAGTGATGACGATTCATAAGGCCAAAGGGCTGGAATTTCCGGTTGTGATCATCCCTTTTTTGGAGATGGAAATTTCCGTTGGAAAGAGTAATCAATTCGGTGAGAATGCGTTTATCTTTAAATCAGGGAAGGATTCCCTGGAATTGATCAATCTAAAGAAGAAGTATTTGAAATTTTCCGAAGAACTTTGGAATTTTTATGTTACCGAATATCTCAAGTCTTTCCTGATGGAATTGAATAATCTTTATGTCGCATTAACGCGTGCTGTGAATGAAATGTATCTTTTTATTCCCCAAAAAGCTGGTACTAGCTTTAACCTGGTCAATTTTTTAATTCCTGAAGGATTAGCTGAATTAGGCGAACAAGTCCATTATCCCTTGAAAACGACAGCTTCGGAATTCATCCTGCAACTTCCGTCTTCTCAATATCAAGATTGGATTCAGGTGATCAAAGAAGAGTTTGTCGAGTCAGAAACTCTGAAAGATCGAGGAAAAATTCTGGAAGGAGAGCTGATCCATTCTGCCTTGGCCCAGATTGAAAATCTTCATGAACAGCAAGAAGCGCAAGTCATCTCGCACATCATTGAATCTACGGAAAATCATTTTCCGTCTTTGAAAAGTGAGGACATTGCAAGATTAACGGAAATCTTGAACAATGTAATCCAGAAGTCTTCGTTGCAGCCTTTTTTTTGGGTCAGCGATGGTGTCGTGTTCTTGGAGAAAAGTATTGTTGCGTCTAATGGCGCCACCAAGAGAATTGATCGCCTGATCATCAAAAAGAATGAAGTTTGGGTTATCGATTATAAGAGTCATCGGATCACTGAGGATTTATACCGGCAACAAGTCCGTGAGTATATGAAGATTGTGCAAGATTTGTACCGTTCCTTTGAGATAAAGGGTTTTCTCATTTATCTCGATGATCTAAGTATTGAAGAAATTAATTTATCGTTTAATCTGAATCTCAATGCTGTTTAATATGAAAAAGCCCTATGCGTAGAGTTCATACCTGCGACTTTCACGAAAATCATATCCAGTCGTTAGCTGATTTTATCAAGCAAAATTACTCGCATAAGGATTTATCCCGCCTGGCGATTGTCTTTGGCGGCCGCCGTCCATCGTTGTTTCTCAAAAAAGAGTTGGGCAAACGACATGGCAAAGCTTTTTTTTCTCCTGTTTTTTTTACGATCGATGAATTTGTTTATTATATAGTCTCTCAACAGAGAAAATTCAACGCGGCATCCGATTTAGATCTTTGTTATTTTCTTTATAAGAGTGCCTTGGAACGGCCCCACCTTCTTAAGGGCAGAAAAAATTTTGCGGATTTTTTACCATGGGCATATGAAATATTGTCTTTTATGGAACAGGCGGATTTAGAAAAGATTCCATCGCAAAGGTTGCGAGCTGTTCAGGAGAATGCACAAATCGGTTATACCGTGCCCCATGAGATCAATCTTCTTCTGGAGAATATCGTGGCTTTACGAGAGTCGTGTCACCAGTTTTTAGATCAGGAAGGGTTGATTTATCGTGGATTAGCTTATCTCAAAGCTTCTCAAGCGATTCATCAGATTGAATTTCCGGAATTTGACGATATCATTTTCGGCAATTTATTTTATCTTCATGCTACCGAGCAGACCATCATCAAAGATTTATATAATCGGCAAAAAGCGGTCTTGTTTTTTCAGGGAGATGCCCAAGATTGGCCGATGTTAAAGCGTTTAGAAAAAGAGCTCGCGATATCCATTCACCCAGACTCTAAAGAATTTCACGTCAAAAATTCTTTAAGTCCTGTTCATCTTTACGAAGGGACGGATGTCCATGCCCAAATCGCTCTTGTCCGGGAGATTCTCAAAAAGATGAATCAGCAAGATCCGTTTACTCAAGAAAATTCGGTCAACACCGTCCTTGTCCTGCCCGAGACCGATCATGTCGTGCCGCTCCTTTCCGAGATTACATCGTTCGTGAAAGATCTTAATGTTTCGATGGGCTATCCGCTCAAACGCAGTTCATTTTTTTCTTTGTTGGACTATATCTTTCAGGCTCAAGCTTCGTTGGAAGGGAACCGTTATTATACGAAAGATTATCTTAAAGTATTACGGCATCCTTTTGTCAAAAATCTGGAATTGGCCGGGCAAGACAGGGCCGTGACCCGTATTCTGATCCATAAAATTGAGGAAATTTTAATCGGCCAAATCCAATCGGATTTGTCGGGAAGTTTGTTTATCAAGCTTGAAGATGTCGAGAATGCCGAGGCGTTATTCGAATCCTCACTCACAGTTATTCAGAGAATGAAAATTGATATCAGTAAAGCACAATTGAAGGCGATTGTCATTGAGTTGCATCAAATTGTCTTCCGTTCTTGGAAAGATATAAATCGATTATCACAATTAGCGGTTGTTTTGGAGAAATTTCTGGATATTTTTTTAAATAAAAGTTTTTTAAACGCTTATCCGTTAAACCTCAAAATGGCCGCGCGGATTTTGGATTTGATTAAAGAATTACAAGAGCTCAGGTTTTCGCAAGAGATCTTTGCTCAGGAGGACCTTTTTAAGATCTTTCAAGATCGCATCGCGCGGGAAATGGTGGCATTTATGGGATCACCTCTGAAAGGAGTTCAGGTGCTGGGTTTGTTTGAAACACGATCGCTCAACTTTGAAAGGGTGATTGTGATGGACGTTAATGAAGGTGTCCTTCCGCGTTTAAAAATTTTGGAGCCCTTGATCCCTCGGGAGGTGATGGTGAGCTTAAACCTGGACCGGTTTGAACAGGAAGAAGAAATCCAACGCTATCAATTGATGCGTTTGGTCCAATCGGCGAAAGAAATCCACCTGGTGTATGAAAAATCCAGAGACAAAGAACGAAGCCGTTTCATCGAAGAGCTGATTTGGCAGGAGGAAAAAGATCAAAACCAGTTGGATGTCATTAAGCCGATAAAATCAAACTTTTCCATTCAAGTCACACCCAAAAAAACAGCGATTAAGAAATCGCCAGAGATCCTTGAGTTTCTTCGGGAATTTCAATATTCTGCTTCCAGTGTGAATACCTATTTACGGTGTCCTCTGCGATTTTATTTTCTCTATGTTTTGGGATTATCTGAAAAGGAAGATTTTGCGGACGAACCTGAAAATAAAGAAGTGGGAACATTTGTTCATGGATTATTGGAAGAGATCTATAAACCTTTTCTGGGCCGCGTGCCAGTCCTCAATGAACATTTTCGGAAAACATTTCAGAAAAAATTAGATGAAAGATTCGAACAGGAATTTGGTAAAAAGATGAAAGCGGAATCGTTCCTGTTAAAAAAGGTTTTGGATGTCCGGCTTAACCGGTTTTTAGATCAAGAAGAGGAATCTAAAGCGTTAAGGGATGTTGCAGAGATTATGTCGATTGAACAGCGCTTTTTTGATCAAATCCCTTTCGATAACCAAAAGATCCGGTTTGTATATAAGGTCGACCGGATCGATCGATTAACAGACAACAGTATTCTCATCCTTGATTACAAGACCGGAAGCAATGATCCTATGCCTAAAAGTTTGCAAAAAATTTCTGCCATGACTCTGACCAGAGAAAATGTTAAGGAAACAATCCGATCTTTTCAAATTCCACTTTATTATAATTATTTCAGCAAGCGGCATCCTGATCAAAAGGTTAAGGCCGCTTTCTATAATCTTCGCACGCTGGAAATAGATGAATTTCTCGGAGGGCAAACAGAACAGGAGAGAACTGCCATGATCGAGCACTTTTCCCGGACGCTGAATTTTGTTCTTCAAGAGATCCTTAACCCTGAGGTGCAGTTCCGTCCCGATGATTCTGAACCACGATATTGCGCCACGTGTCCGTACTTTAACGCGTGTCGTTAACATCCGGATTCCGTTTGGAATAAATTTTCAGAGAATCGGATTATTTATTGAAATTAATTCATTCCAAGGATAAAATAAGTCCAGTATAAATTATTTCAATCATACGAAGGAGGGGATGATGGGAAATCAAAATAAAGATTTGTTACAGAATAAGGAAGTTATTGACGAAATCGGAAGGCACCGTTGGATTGAGAGCGAAAAAGCGGGCCATGATATCGGATTTGAACAGGCTGCTGAAGATTGGTTGAAGCGATTCTCTTCTGCTTGGATACAATATCATCTCCCGCAACGTACCGAAGAACCCAAAGAGATCAAACCAAACACTCAAAAAGTTGCTGAAGCCCCTAAAAAAGCAGTTCGTCGTCGTGCCAGTTCTTACTATCGGTAGTTGAATTTTCCCTCGTCTTTATTCTTCAGTTTCGGCCGGATTATCTGTTGAGAGTGTAATGTCTCCGGTTTTTAAATGCATGAGCCCTTCCTCAAAACGGAATGCGATAAAAGATATATTTTTGAGTAGTTATGTCATTCTTAATGAATTTAAAAAATAGTGATAAAATTTTCAAATTAATTAATCGGAGGGATCAATCGTAATGTCTTTACAGTTTAATAAAATAAAGAATTTTACCGTACGGCCCGGGCCGGTATTACTGGTGATCTTAGATGGTGTCGGGATAGGAAAACAGGACGAAAGCGATGGAGTCTTTTTGGCGAAAACGCCTTGCCTTGATCAGTTATTCAAAAGCCCACTCTATACAACACTGAAAGCTCACGGCCAGGCTGTTGGAATGCCCAGCGATGATGACATGGGCAATAGTGAAGTCGGCCACAACGCCTTAGGGGCCGGCCGTGTGTTTGCCCAGGGCGCGACCCTGGTCAGTCAATCGATTGAAAAAGGATTGATCTTCAACACCCCTCTCTGGCAGCAATTGGTGAATCAGGTCAAGAAAAATAATTCGACATTCCATTTGATTGGTTTACTTTCGGATGGCAATGTTCATTCCCATATCAATCATCTTTTTGCCATATTGAAACGGTGCGCGCTGGATGGCGTGAAAAAAATCCGTATTCATGTGCTTTTAGACGGCCGTGATGTTTTTGAACGGTCCGCATTGACCTACATTGAGAAGACAGAGAATCTTTTGAAAGAAATTAATCAACAAAACCTATGCGATTATTGCATTGCGTCCGGGGGCGGACGGATGGTCACCACCATGGACCGCTACAATGCGGATTGGTCGATTGTCAAACGCGGGTGGGATGCCCATGTTCTAGGAAAGGCCAAGAAATTTAAATCCGCGGCCGAGGCTGTTTCGGCATATTATCAAGCTGACCCGAAAATAACCGATCAATATCTGGATGCCTTTGTCATCGAGAAAGACGGCACGCCGGTTGGAAGGGTCGAAGATCGTGATGCGGTTGTCTTTTTTAATTTTCGCGGAGACCGGGCGATTGAGTTGTCGAGGGCTTTTGATGAGAAGCATTTCGATCAATTCGACCGGGAGCGTTATCCCGATGTGCTGTTTGCGGGAATGATGGAGTATGACGGTGATTTGCATATCCCGAAACATTATTTAGTGAACCCGCCGCAGATCGATCATTCGATCGGCGAATATCTTTGCGCTAACAAAGTTAAATCCTTCGCTATCTCTGAGACGCAAAAATACGGGCATGTGACTTATTTCTGGAACGGAAACAAATCAGGATACATTTGTCGGGATTTGGAAGAATATATCGAGATCCCATCGGATAAAATCAGGTTCGATCAAGCTCCCAAAATGAAGGCCTTTGAGATCACCGAGAAAACAATTGAATTGGTGAAGCGAGGCAATTTTCGCTTTGGTCGTCTCAACTTTCCCAACGGTGATATGGTCGGTCACACGGGAATTCCGGAAGCGATCATCGCCTCGGTTGAGGCGGTGGATGTTTGTTGCCGCCGGTTAATCGAGGCTATGGAACAAGTGAAAGGGATCACCGTTATTCTGGCCGATCATGGGAATGCCGATGAAATGTTTGAAGTCAAAAACGGCAAGAAGATTACGAAAACCTCCCATTCTCTGAATCCAGTTCCATTTGTGATTGTCGATTCCTCTTATAAAGGCGAATATCAATTAACCAGTTTATCCAAACGCGGGTTGTCCAATGTGGCCGCAACCTTGCTGAATTTAATGGGTTTTGAGGCGCCGAAAGACTATGATCCTTCCTTAATTACTTTTCGATAAGATTGTGAATGGTTGATGGGATGTTTGATCAGGAATTTATTGACGATAATATGAATAGCTTTGTAAATCATTTAATTCTTAATTTGCAAGTTTTGTTATGGGGGGTAGTCATATTCGAACTCGTGATGTTATTTTGCATTTTTTTCGACCAGGCGGTTTTTCTGCGCAGAGACACGATTTTTCAAGTGAGGACAGCCAGAAAAAAAGTAGCGTTGACTTTTGATGATGGTCCATCCGAATTTTGGACACCCAGAATCCTCGATGAATTAAAAAAAGCTGGTATTAAAGCGACTTTTTTTATGGTAGGATTTCATGTTAAAAAATTCCCTCAGATCGCGCAACGCGTATTAAAGGAAGGGCATATCATTGGGAATCATGGTTATGCGCACAGCGTTCTTCTTTATTATACGGATGAGGAACTGGAAGAAGAGATCAAATACACGGAATTGGTGATTCAGGAGATCACTGGGTATAAAACAAAATATTTTCGTCCGCCCAAGGCCTGGTTGGGCCTGGGCAAAAAGAAGATCATCAAATCGATGGGTTACGAAATTATTTTGTGGTCGCTGAATTCCAAGGATTGGGTCCCGTTTCCGCATGGATATATGGTCCGTTATATCGTACGCAATATCAAAGATGGGGATATTTTATTGTTTCACGATAGCGGCGGTGTTTTTAAGTCGAGAGGAGGCGATCGGACGCAAAGCGTCTTGATGATCCCTCCCTTGGTGAAAGAATTGCGGAAAAAGGGATTCGAGTTTGTTACGATCGAGGAGCTGTTAAGTGATTCAAAAATTTCTTGAAGAAGCCTCTCATGGAAAGTTAATTGGGATCTTAATCATTGTTTCGTTTTTTCTTCTCATGTTTGGGAATAACCTGGTGAGTCTCACTCATCCGGATGAAGTTTTCTATACCCAATCGGCCAAAGAGATGATTGCGCATCACAGCTGGTTGACCCCTTATATTTTTGACCGTCCCCAGTTTGAAAAACCCATATTATTCTATTGGTTGTTGGTGATTGCGATTAAATTTTTTGGATTAACAGCGTTCGCCGCCAGGTTTTGGCCGGCATTTTTTGGGATCATCGGCGTGCTGGTGACTTATTGGTTTTCGTTTATGCTGTTTCGTAATAAGAGTCTATCATTTTTATCCGGTTTTATCTTGGCGAGCAGTGTCATCTATGTGGCTTTATCGCGGGCGGTTTTAACCGACATGGTTTTCTCGATGTGGGTTGTTTTTTCGTTGGCATTTTTTTATTTTGGTTATTCGAATCCGCGCGCGAAGCGGATAGGAATTATTCTGTGTTTTTTCTTTTCCGGTTTAGCGGTTCTAACCAAAGGGATGCTGGGGATCGTTTTTCCGTTTGGAACAATTATTCTGTTTCTTTACTACAATCACAATTTAAATTTCTTAAAAGACAGGAGTTTGTTTTGGGCCGCGGGATTATTGGCGCTGATCGTCATTCCCTGGCATTACGTTATGATCAAGATGTACGGCAGCGAATTTATCAATGAATATTGGTTTAATGTTCACTTGCGCAGAATCATTGAGGCGGAACATAAAAAAAGCAATACGTGGTATTTTTATATTGTGACCGTTGTGGCAGGAACTTTCCCTTGGAGTTTGTGGTTAGTTCCAGCGGCCATTTTTGTTTTTAAAAAAAGTGGACGGCAACTGATCAATCGAGCAAAATCGGAAAGTGTTTCTTCTCGAGAAGAGAACAAGAGTCAATTGGTTTTTCTTTTAGTTTGGATTCTGGTGGTTTTTCTGGTGATGCAGACCGCGCAATCAAAATTAGCCAGTTATATTTTTCCGCTTTTTCCAGCGGTCGCGATTATCCTGGGATATTATTTTCATCATGAATTCAGTTTTTCCAAACAACCGCCATCGCGGGCGATGTCGATCATTCCCATCTGCATGGCTGGATTTCTTTTGATTTCATCTGTTTTATCTGTTGTTTTTTCTCAAATTTACGCTAAATTGATTAATCATGACTTTCGAGTTTATACTTTATCGCTCTTAATATTGTTTTTAGCTTGCTGGATTTTTGTTTTATCGAGACGTCAGGATTATTTTAAGTTGCTTTTCGCCAATGGCGCAGTCACTTTGTTCATCCTGATCACTGCTTTTGTAGGACATTCTTATGCTGAGCCGTGGGTTTCCTGCAAAATGATCTCAGAGATGTTAAAAAAAATAGATCAGTCGGATTCAGCACTTTTGGTCAATAAATCATTTGCGCGCGGCGTCAGGTTTTACACAGACAGAATGCCAGCGGTCGTTGATTTGAATGGCGAACAATTTTTCAGCCCGCATCCGGTAATTTTTTTAAATAGTGAAGAGAAAATTGTCCGTTTTTTAGAAAAGCAACCGATGACCTACTGCATCGTTAAAAAATCGACTAAGAATGACCTCGATCGGATCGGTGGAAAAATTAACCTGAATATCACTGATCTTGCACAAATGGGGGAAAAATATCTGCTGTGTATTAAGAATAAATCCCCATCAGCCCAAAACTATTCTCTTAAATAAATATATTGTTAGATGCTAAAACCGCATACTCAAAACAGACGTAAATCGATCAATCATGCTTTTGATTTGCATGGTCAGTCTAATTTTAAGATGATCTTTCAATCCGCGCCGATTCCTCTGTTGCTGATTGATGGATCTTCGTTAAAAACCGTTTTCTCCTCTCGAGATGTACTTTTCCATCCGAAGAATGTTAAGAGAGATGGCTTGCTGAAATCTGCTTTTCTGGAAAAGGTGGCTCATGTCCCAATTCTCGGTACGAACGCGGCGGCGTCTGATTTGTTTAAAGCGAGTCAACGTCATTTGTTGGATGCTTCATTTGTCGATTTGTTTGCCTCAAAAAATATTAATGTTTTGATACAAACTCTTTTTTCTTTGATCCACGAGGGCAGTAATGTTGAGACAGAAATTCAGATTGAGACGGTAAAAGGCAAGATTTACGAATGTATTTTGAAAATGAGCGTTCCGAAATCGTATCAAAAATCTTTCGAAAGATTAGTGGTCTCTTTACAGGATGTCAGCGCGATTAAAAGATTGGAACGTTCTTTAAGGAGAAAATCTCAATTGGATGGCTTGACTAACGTTTTAAACCATGATGCTATTTTGAAACGTTTAAACGAAGAATATCATCGCGCGAGGCGTTATAAATTGGATTTGTCCTGTGTCATGGTGGATATTGATTATTTCAAATTGATTAATGATAAACTCGGGCATCAAAAGGGAGACGAAATTTTAAAGAAGTCGGCGCAACTTCTAAAGAAATCAGTCAGGAACACGGATATTGTGGGGCGGTATGGTGGAGATGAATTTTTTATTATCTTACCTGAAACTTCCGTTGAAAATGCGCGGATTCCATCTCTACGGATCCAGGAAAATTTTAAAAAAAAGATCGCCAAAGGGTTGCAAAAGGTTCTTTTTGAGAACACGTTGAGCATTGGTATCAGCGGTTATCCGGTCTCCAATGTGCGCAATGTCAAAGACCTCGTGCAGTACGCAGATAACGCGATGTATATGGCAAAATCATCGGGTAAAGATAAGGTCGTTTTGGCGCAGTAGTAATTCGTCATGAGAAGATCAATACAAAGGAAAACATATGGGCTTTAAAATTCCAGATACACCCGAAGAATTGCTTAATCATGGCAGGCGTCGGTTTTCTGAATTCATCAAGTGGATCCCGCAGATCTTCGCTTTGACAGTTCTCTCGGGTTTTATGCTCTCGAGTTTTTATTCGGTCGGTCCGGATGAAGTCGGGGTGATCCGGCGTTTTGGGCAATATCACCGGACAACCGCCCCGGGTTTACATTGGAAATTTCCCTTCAATATTGAACGGCTTGATATTGTCAAAGTCACGACTGTTTTTCTGGAAGAATTCGGATTCCGAACTGTGAAGGCTGGGGTGTCGACCCAATATTCTTCGAAATCCTTTTTGGATGAATCGTTGATGCTCACCGGAGATTTGAACGTTTTGGATGTGACCTGGGTTGTGCAATTCAAAATCAAGGATCCCGTGAAATTACTGTTTAATATCCGGGATCCGCGTCAAACCGTGAGAGATATCTCTGAAGCCGTGATGCGTCAGGAGATCGGGGATAGTTCAGTCAATGAAGCCTTGGCCACCAGGAGAATCGAACTTAATCTCGATGTCCAAGACAGAATTCAGACTATTCTGGATAAATATGAAAGTGGAATCCAAATCGAGAATGTTAAACTGCAGGACGTTAACCCTCCCGATGAAGTTAAGCCGTCATTTAACGAGGTCAACGAAGCGAAGCAGGAACAGGAAAAGGTCGTTAACCAATCGTGGGAGGCGTACAACAAGGTCATTCCCAAGGCCAGAGGGGAAGCGGAAAAAACGATCCGCGAAGCGGAAGGGTATGCCTTAAGACAGATTAATCAAGCGCAAGGAGATGCCGCCAATTTTTTAGCGAGATGGAATGAGTACAAAAAGGCCAAAGAAGTGACCCGCCAAAGATTATATTTAGAGACTCTGGAGGAGGTTCTTCCAACGGCGAATCATATCTATATCATGGATGCAGACATGAAAAGCTTTTTGCCATTATTGAACCTGAAAGAAGGAACGGGCAATGAATAAGATCGCTTATGTTTTTTTTGTTGTTTTTATCAGTGTGTTAGTACTTTTTATATATAATTCGATTTTTATCGTTGATGAAACCCAGCAAGCGATCATTACCCAGTTTGGAGAGCCGATCGGTAATGCGATCCAAAAAGCTGGTTTGTATTTTAAAGTCCCGTTTACTCAATTCGTCAATTATTTCGATAAAAGAATACTCAACTGGGATGGCGATCCTAATCAGATTCCAACGCGTGATAAACGATATATCTGGGTGGATACAACGGCCCGCTGGCGGATCGTTGATCCGCTCAAATTCATGCAATCGGTGGGCAATGAGGCCGGGGCTTATTCTCGCTTGGATAGTATCGTTGATGCGGCGACACGCGATGCGATTTCTAATTTGAATCTGGTTGAAGCGATCCGGGATTCTAACCGATTAGTTACCAAGCCCATTAAATCCCTTAATGTGGATGAAGAGGCCGGAGTTCAGGATATTGCGTTAGAAAATATCTCCGTTGGGCGTGAACAGTTGACCCGGGATATCTTGACCAAGGCCAACAAAAGTATTTCCGGTTTTGGGATGGAATTGGTGGATGTCAGAATCAAAAGAATCACTTATATTCAGGAGGTGTTGAGAAAAGTTTTTGAACGGATGATTTCGGAGAGAAAGCGCGCCGCAGAACAGTTTCGTTCGGTCGGACAAGGCAAAAAAGCCGAAATCGAGGGGCAGGTAGAGAAAGAGCTCCAAACGATTCAATCGGAAGCCTATCGAAAAGCTCAGGAGATCAAGGGAGAAGCGGACGCAAAAGCCATTAAAATTTATGCGGTGGCGTATAATAATGATCCTGAATTCTTTTCGTTCGTCAAGACTTTAGATAGTTATAAGAAGACCGTGACGCCCCGAACGGTTTTGATGCTTACCACCGACAGTGATTATTACGGATATTTTAAAAAGAGTATTAAGGACCATCTTCAACCATAATAGTTAAAAGCCTGGTTTCGCTTTTCGCATGGAAATATATACCGGAAAATTAAATTGACACCAAGAATCATGGATTGTATACTTGTGTCTAAAGAAGGATGTATTGCAGACATGAGTGGATATGAATTTAAAGTCGTGAGAATGATTTAATATTAACTCACGGCTTTTTTTGTTTGTATCAACGTTATTATATCTTTCAGGTAATAACCGTAAAAGGAGGGTAAGAAGTAATGGCTAGAGGTAAAGTAAAATGGTTCAATAATCAAAAAGGGTATGGCTTTATCACACCCGAGAACGGTAATGATGTTTTTGTGCATTATTCTGCTGTGCAGGGTGATGGGTATAAGACCCTCGATGAAGGCCAGGAAGTTGAGTTTGAAATTATTAAGGGAGAAAAAGGAGAACAAGCCACTAACGTTACAAAAATATAAATTTGTTTAGTAAGCCGGATCATTTATTTCTTCTGATTAAGTGATCCGGCTTTTTTGTCTTTTTGCCTTCAAAATTATATTCTTGTTTATATTTTTCAAAAATAAGGATCTAAACATTATTAACTTAATCATCAGATTGATCATGATCAACATCGTTCCTTTTCTGCTGATATTAAATTTAGCTGTCGCACGCCGAAAAAATAAATCATCTCAGCTCACAGAATTGGAACTCGTTGCTGAGGAAATCAGGATTGTCGGCGTATTAGGATACACGATTATCCTGTCGATTTATTTCTTTTCAATTCCTTCGTTGTCTTATTCAAAAGCCCATGGGAACCGCGATATTTTGCTGGTTGAACCGGATGAATATACTGTTTTTTTGATTGCATTGATCTCGTTTAGTTTGGTCGTGGCTGGAATTTATCTTAAACTCAAAAAACGATGGGCTTATTATTTATGTCTGTTTGTAGATTTTATTCTGATTGTATATTCATTTCTTTTGGTCCTGGATTTAGGGATTATTTCGATGATACCGATCATTGTTTTTACATATCTCTTGTATAAATTAACTCGACCAACTTTTAGATCTCAATTATTTCAATCTCATCAGGATAAAATGTAGAAGTTTTCCATCATTTTGTTGATTCACAAGAAGAGTTCTGTTATACTGCCAAATATTTCGTAATAGAGATAGTTTAAATCCAATACAATGCATATCGTCATTTTAGGTGTTAATCATAAAACCGCCCCGATCGAAATCCGGGAGAGATTTTTCCTGAATCCGACTCAACAGGATCTGCTTTTAAGCGAGTTAAAAAGCGATCCTAAAGTTCTTGAGGCCATCGTGCTCTCGACTTGTAATCGCATTGAAATTTATGCGCGTACCATCCAAGACGCAAATGATCGCGACTTTCTGGTTAAACATCTTTTAAATGTCAAAAAGATCAATTCAGCCCATGATCTGCAGCAATATTTTTATTTTTATCAAAACGAGGAGGCCGTCCGTCATTTTTTAAAGGTGACCGCGGGGTTGGATTCCTTGATGCTTGGAGAAAAGCAGATTATCGGACAAGTCAAATCATCCGTTGACCGGGCCAGGGAAATGAAGATGCTGGACCGCCATTTCAATATTCTTTCGAATGTCGCGATCCGTACGGCGAAAAAAGCCCAGACCGATACGGAGATCAGTCATGGTGGTTCCTCGATTAGCTGGGCAGCGATGACCATGGCCGAAAATTTATTAGGAACTTTAGAGGGAAAATCAATCCTGATCATCGGTGCCGGCAAGATGGGAGAGCTTACCCTGGAACAGATCCGCAACAAAGGGGTCAAAAATATTTATCTCATGAATCGTACTGGAAGCGCTGCTCAGTCTTTGGCCGAAGCCCATAACGGCATCCCCGTTTCGTTTGATGAGATCAAAGAAACTTTAGCCGAAGTGGACGTTTGTGTCTGTGCCGCTTCTGCCCCGCATTATATTCTGGAGAAAAAAGGGGTCGAGAAAGTGATGACCCTGAAGAGAGATCGTAAACTTATTTTAATTGATATTTCCATGCCCCGTAATATCGACCCGCAGGTGGCCTCCATTGAAAGCGTTTATTTGTCCTGCATTGATGATCTGGATCGTGTGGTGAACGAAAACATGCGCAAACGCCAATCCGCGGTCAGTGCGGTTGAATCCATCATTACCCAAAAACTCCATGAGTACTACGAAAAACTCAGCAAATTAAAAGACAACGACTTCACGCCCCAAACTCCGGAATCGATTGAAATTTTATAAACACCTTAAAATAAAAGGTCAGTATTTTGATATATGTTTAGCTCAAACCTGTTTATTCCCTTTTCGATATTTCTAATTAATATTCCTTTGGGGAATTTTCGTGCCCAATATCCGAAATTTTCTTTTCAATGGTGGGGTTGGTTTTACGCGGGTGTATTTCTCCTAATTTTTTTGTCTCTATTTTTTAAAATAAAGATGCTTTATCTTCCGTTCAATTTTGCCGCAATGATGACCGGACAATTATTAGGAGATCTAGGGAAACGCAAACAAATGACCTTGGAAGACCATGAAACCATGGAACAAATTTCCAATTTGAGACTCCCTGATCCTCGTCCTGCGGTCTGTGATTCCGAGATTATGGTTGCTCTTTTGAACATGGGCGGGCCGAAAACTAATGGAGAGGTGAGAGGGTTTTTGAAGCGGATTTTTTGCGATGAACTGATTATTCGATTTCCTTTTGCGTTTATTCTGCAGCCGTTATTCGCCAAGCTTATCGTGTTTCTCCGAGGGAAAGCCACAGAGCATCGCTACCAACTCATTGGGGGCGGGAGTCCGATTTTTAATTCCACCTTAAAACAAACAAACGCGGTCAGAGCTGAATTAAAAAAACGGGGACGAGAGGCGGCGGTCACTTTTTCGTTCAATTACAGTGAACCATATCCTGAAGATACCATTGCGGAAATTAAGAAAGCCGGGAAAAAATATATTTTGCCCATAAGTCTTTACCCTCACTATTCGAAGGCAACGACCGGCTCGAATTTGCATCACCTCAAAAAAGCCGCGTCGCGGATCTATCCTGAAGTGAATTTTTTGGAACCCAAGTCTTATTATCTGCATGATGCATATATTTCCGCTTTTCTCGACCGTATTCAAGAATCCACGAATGGGGAATCCCTGGAGGATTTTTATCTGTTATTCTCGGCGCATGGATTGCCGCTTTATTTTCTAGCCGAAGGAGATCCCTATCCTTTTGAAATCGTTCAATCCGTAACTAAGATCCTGGATCGCTTGAATCGCAAGGACAATTGGACGCTTTCTTATCAAAGCGCGGTTGGACCGATGCAGTGGCTGAAACCATCAATGGAAGAGATGCTCAAAGCGTTGGCGCGGCGTGGAGTCAAAAAAATAATCATTGTGCCGATTTCATTTGTCACCGATCACATCGAGACGCTGTGTGAAATCGATATCGAGTATCGCGCGTTAGCCGAAAAAGCAGGGATTCTAGATTTCCGGATGACCAGAGCCCTGGAATGTCATCCGGGTTTTATCACGGCCGTAGTGGATTGCATTGAGGCTTCTTTAGCGGACTCGTTGAAGAATGAACGTGAATTAATTTCCAGGGGACACAAATTTTAACAGGAGGAAGCAATGTTCGTCTTTAAAATATTTTTGATCCTTTATGGTTTTTTATTATTGGTCGGAGGATATCTCGGCTATGCCAAAGCGCACAGCAAAATTTCTCTCATGATGGGGATCGCTTCCGGACTTTTGATCCTCATCAGCGCGTATTTGTTGGGGGTTAATTTACAAGCCGGCCAGATATTAGCGACAGTTGTGAGCGGTTTGTTAACAGTGGTTTTTTTGATGCGGGTACTGAAAGTCCACACGATGATGCCATCCGGCATGTTACTGGTCATGAGTGTGGTCATGTTGCTGTTGTGCCTCAAAGAATTGCTCCGAAAGTAGTGCATGGATCGGGATTTTTGGTCAGATTATCGAGTTTATCCTTGACATTGGTTAACAGGAAGGTAAGATGACTTTCAATATTTCTAAAAAGATTATAATGAATAAATAATTGATTCATATTGAAAACATTTTGGAGACAATGTAAAGTGTTATGGCTAGTTATGATCCGCAACAACATAATGGAAAAGAAGATAAATCGATTTTTGGCGTTATTATTCATTCTTTTTTTGTTGTTCCGTTTTTGATTGCGGTTTTTAGTGTTTTGCTGTTTGCTTCGGTCAAGATTCTCATGATGGAAAAGCAGACAGTGTATGATCTTTTAAATGATGTCCAAGCGGGAGGAATGACAAAACGATGGCAATCAGCTTTTGAATTGTCGAAAGTTTTAGGTAATCCTAAATTGATCCCGGACGACGACAAATTTGATCAGGAACTGGTCAAGGCCTTTAATCAGGCGCAATATGATGATAATCGCGTCAGGCAGTATCTGGCCTTGGCGATGGCGAAGACCGGGAAAGATGTTTTTTTCGATCCGCTCATCAAGGCCTTGAAGCTTGGAGAAAAGGAAGAAAATCTTTACGCCATCATTTACGCCTTGGGAATGTTAAAGGCCAAGAAAGCCATTCCGGTTATTGCAAATTATTTGGAGCATCAAGAGGCGCGGATTCGATTGGTTGCGGTGATGGCCCTGGGCAATATGGAAGATCTCCAAACGGTTAATATGCTCAAGAAGACATTGACCGATTCCGAGCCTAATGTCGAGTGGGATTCTGCGGTGGCTTTAGCCAAGATGGGCGATCTTTCCGGAAAACCAATCTTATTGAATTTGCTGGACCGGAATTATTTAGCGAAATTTCCGGAAGTAGATGTGCAGGAACAAACAGAGATTATATTGGTTTCGTTAAAGTCTTGCGCTCATCTTTCGGATGGAGATATTAAAGCCGAGATTAAAAAGCTGGCGCAATCAGACCAGAATATGAATGTACGTAAAGTCGCGATGGAAATTTTGCATCCTTGAGTTTCCGCTGATGCGATTTATGGGGCTTCCTTACTAAATAAACAAAACTCTAAATCTCTCGACAACATCGATCTCGCCAGCGAGAGATTTAGAGTTAGAAAAGAAAAGTTCAATAAGAATTAATTCAATTTTCTATGAGTCAAACACCTGATTCAAAACCAGAAAAAAAATTGCTCGACTTTTTTTTCGACCAAAATATGGATCGCCGCTCGTTTATCAAATGGTCACTGGTGGGATGGGCCGCGTTTGCTGCGGTTTTGGGCGGATACGCCTCCATGTTTTTGCGTTACTTGTTCCCGAATGTGTTGTTTGAGCCCGTCCAGTCTTTTCGCGCGGGATATCCGGATGATTATCCGATCGGGGAGGTTTCAGAGCGATGGAAAGACCAATACGGGGTATGGATTGTCCGGGACGAAGAAAAGATTTACGCGTTGTCGACGGTTTGTACACATTTGGGCTGTACGCCGAATTGGCTGCCGAATGATGCCAAATTCAAATGTCCGTGCCATGGGAGCGGTTTTTATAAAACCGGCATCAATTTTGAAGGCCCGGCGCCGCGACCATTAGAGCGATTCAAAATTTTTCTGGCCGATAACGGCGAAATTATCGTTGATAAAACTAAAAAATTTCAGCAGGAAAAAGGGGAGTGGAAAGATTCGGAATCGTTTATTGCTGTATAGAGTCCAATAAAAATGATTTTGATTTTTCCAGGAAGAGGAGATTTTTATGACAGACCAACACCAAGGAGATAAACCGAATCTTTTTGAACAATTCCGTTCAACCGCGGTCGGCCGATCCATATTCCGGACTGGCATCCCGGTCAACAAGCGCCAGCGTCTGATGGTGATGTTGAACGGTGTTTTCCTTCATCTTCATCCCGTTCGTCTTCCCAAACACGCCGTTAAAGTCAAATATACTTGGTGCATGGGCGGTTTATCTTTTTTCGTATTTTTGGTCCTGACGGTAACGGGGATTCTGTTGATGTTTTATTACCGTCCTACAGTTGAGTATGCTTATGGCGATATCACCGATATGAATGAACAGGTGCCTTTGGGAATTATGAGAGAGATCCATCGCTGGGGCGCGCACTTGATGGTCATTACCGTTTGGTTGCACATGTTTCGGGTGTTCATGACCGGATCCTACAAACCGCCGCGCGAATTCAATTGGGTGATTGGTGTTGTTCTCTTAATGTTGACGATGTTATTGAGCTTTACCGGATATCTTTTGCCGTGGGATCAACTGGCCATCTGGGCGATCACCGTTGGGTCGAATATGGCGGGAGCGACACCCTTTTTGGGTTC
>JAHFFY010000014.1:29073-41699 GCA_023247705.1 Candidatus Omnitrophota bacterium
AAGATTTGTTGGGGAAGGTGCTTTGTTGCGGTTTTATGTTCTCCATTGCATCGGGCTTCCCTTTGTGATCATGATCTTTATGATTATTCATTTTTGGCGGGTGAGAAAAGACGGCGGAATCTCCGGTCCGACATAATCTAACCATTTAAGAAATCCGTCATCGCAGGAAATTTTGTGAATATGATTGAAACCATTAAGCAGTTTATCAACCACTTCTCCTCCCCGAAGATCATGTTTAGTATTTTGTTGTTGTCGTTTTTCTTCATTTTTCCTCCCACGGAACAACTCTATCAGTTGAATAGAAAAATCGGGTTGGATAAAATCTGGACGAAAAAAGGCGGAATCGTCATCTTTCTTTTTTTGTTTTCGTTTTTTATTTTCGGACTGACCGATTCCAATTTCCGGTTGATCGTGGCCAAGCCGGACAACGTCCCGATCGTTGGTCTCCTCTTTTTGGTTGTCTTTTTTTTGTGGATGGCCTTATCTCAGGCATTCGCAAATGATCGCCGCATTGAACAGGGCAAAAAGCCTAAGGAGTTTGATGATGCGAAAGAAAAAGTTTTAGTCTGGCCGGATTTGGTTTATATCGAATTTATTTGCCTGATATTATGCGCGGCGCTTTTGATCATCTGGTCAATTCTTTTATCGGCTCCTCTCGAAGAACCAGCGAACCCAACGATCTCTCCGAATCCTTCCAAAGCCCCGTGGTATTTCCTCGGGCTGCAGGAGATGCTGGTTTATTTTGATCCATGGATCGCGGGAGTTTTGTTCCCGACCGTGATCTTGCTGGGGTTCATGAGTATTCCCTATATCGATGGAGATTCCCGGGGATCGGGTTATTTTAGTTTTCGCAATCGAAAATTGTCGGTTTCTATTTTTCTTTTTTTCTGGTTAGTGTTATGGATTTTTTTGATCACAACCGGAACGTTTTTGCGCGGGCCCAACTGGAATTTTTTTGGTCCGTTTGAATACTGGGACATCCACAAACTGGAAGCGCTCACGAATATCAATCTTTCTGAATTCGTTTATATGATTATCATGAAAAAAGGAATGCCGCACAATATTCTCTTGCGGGAGATGTGGGGATTTCTTTTGATCGGCGGATATTTTCTGCTTTTGCCTCCGATCTTCGCGAAAACGATTTTTAAAGATCTGTATGCGCGCATAGGCCTGGTTCGATACAGTATTTTTATCGTGTTTTTGTTATTGGCGATTGCGTTGCCGATCAAAATGTATCTGCGCTGGTTTTTTAACGTGAAATATATCATCGCTATCCCGGAGTTTTTCTTTAATATCTAACGTCTCAAGACTATGGCCCAGGAAAATCCAGAACGTCATTATAATATAGCGCTCCTCAATAAAATTTTCGCGTTAGCCAGTCTCATTTTATTAATAGCCCTGATTTGGATCTTCGCGGACGATTATGCCCGGGAATGGAAGGGATATCAGCGGGATTTTCGCGCCCTGGAATCAGAAAAGACGCAGGTGAAATATAACCTGGAATCCAACCGTTTGAAGTCTGAAGGTCAATACGATGAGCTCGATCAGAAAATCAAGGAAGCCCAAAAAGAGGCCCAACAGCATAACGCCAAGATTAAACAACTCGAAGATGAGTCCGCCCAGATCCAATCACAATACGATATTTATAATCAGCAATTCCAGTTTGTACGGGCCAAGTATGATTCGACCAAATATTATTACGAAGAGTCTTCTCATAAGAAGTCAGCGGACAGCGTTGGTTACAAACAAAAATTAGATCAGCTTGAACGCAAACTTTCTGAATTAAGTGGCTTAGTTGAAGATTCCAAAGATAAACTCACCCAAAAGCAATCCCAAATCAATGACTTGCAGGCGAACCTCCGCGCGTTACAAAAGGAAGAAAAGACCTTAACTAAACAGCTCGATATCTTCCAGAAAAAATTGGGAAAGGTTGATCTCGGTGCAATGACCTTTGCCAACCAGGTCGCTGATATGATCAGGGATTTCCCCGTGATCGACCTGGCCAATCCGAATTTCCGGATTCAACAGGTTGTTCTTCATGATATCAAAGACAATGTGAATTTCATGCAGGTCCCCAAAGTCGATCGTTGTACGACCTGCCATTTAGGAATATCCAATCCCGACTTTAAAGATGCGCCGCAGCCTTTTCGTACCCATCCTGACCTTAAATTGTTTGTCGACAATCATTCGGCGCACCCCCTGGAAGAGTTTGGATGCACCACTTGCCACGGCGGACGGGGAAGGGGCACGGATTTTCTTTCAGCGATGCACACACCGAGTTCCGAAGAACAGAAGAAAGGATGGGAGAAGAAATATCACTGGCATAAGGATCCTCATTGGGAAAATCCCATGTATCCGAAGCAGTACGTTCAAGCCGGTTGCTTTAAATGCCATTCCGGCGAAAATAGCTTGCGCGGCGCTGAGAAATTGAATCTCGGTTTGAATCTGATCGAGAGGGCGGGTTGTTATAGCTGCCACACCATCGAGAAATACAAGGATTGGGTCAAGCCCGGTCCGGATTTGACAAAATTATCCTCCAAAATTTCCCAGGAATGGACTTATCAATGGATTGCGAATCCCAAATCGTTTCGACATAATACTTGGATGCCGTCATTCTTCGGGCAATCCAATAATACGGATCCGGAATCTTTAAAACGAAGTGAACAGGAAATCCATGCCATTGTTTCGTATCTTTTCGCCAAGAGCGCTTCTTTTAATTTAGAAACTATGCCGGTAACGGGGGATGCTAAAAAAGGAGAAGAATTGGTGGCGTCGCTGGGCTGTTTAGGTTGTCATAATGTTTTGCCGAAACCGACCGATGACAAACGCTCGCTCCAATCGCTTCGCCGTGAACAGGGTCCCAATCTTATTGATCTGGGGACAAAAACATCCCAACAATGGCTTTATTCATGGTTGAAAGATCCCAGCCGATATCATCCCGAAACCAAGATGCCCAATCTGCGTCTTTCCGATCAGGAAGCTGCGGATATCGCGACTTATTTGGCTGTAGATAACAGCAGTGCTTTCAATAAAAATTCTATTCCGAAAGTGAATGAGGCGATCCTGAATAAGATCGTTGAGGAATTTTTGACGAAATCCGAATCGGTTGAAAAGGCGAAAAGTCAATCAGCGCAAATGGACTTAAACAAGAAACTGCTGTTTGCCGGTGAGAAATTGATCCGGCATTACGGTTGCTTTTCTTGCCATAATATTGACGGATTTGACAATGAGAAACCAATTGGAACGGACTTGACCGAAGAAGGAGACAAAGCGGCCGAGCGTCTGGATTTTGGTTTTGTCCCCATTGAACATACCAAAGAAGCGTGGTTTTTCCAAAAGCTTAAGAACCCGAGAATATTTGATGAAGGTCATCTTAAAGATCCATTGGATAAATTGCGCATGCCCAACTTTAATTTTTCGGATGACGAAGCGGAAGCGATCACAACCGCGTTGCTGAGTTTCGTCAAGGAACGGCCCGCTCCGGCCAAATGGAAGCCGCGTACGCCCCGCAATCTTTCGATTGAAGAAGGCGAAACATTAATCCGGGAGTTTAATTGCCAGGGATGCCATTTGATTGAAAATGACGGCGGACAAATCCGTTCGAGCGTGACGGAATGGCTGGTGAAATATCAGGGACGTCCGGAAAACGAGGCGCAGGCGATGACGACCAGTTTCAGCCCGCCCAATCTGATCGGTGAAGGCAAAAAGGTTCAGACCAAATGGTTATTTGATTTCCTGCATCATCCCGAAACAATCCGTCCCTGGCTTTCGGTCCGGATGCCGACGTATAATTTCAGCGTGGCGGAGTTAAACGGCCTCATAAAATATTTTAATGCGTTGGATAATGAGGATTTTCCGTTTTCGGATCTCTCCAATTATGACATGAGCCCGGAAGAATATTCTGCGGCGCAAAAATTATTTTCGGATGATTATTTCGGCTGCGCGAAATGTCATATTGTCGGGAACCAAATGCCGGGGGGATCTCCCGATAGTTGGGCCCCGAATTTTGCCCTGGCAAAGCGCCGTTTAAAACCGAAATGGATTATCGAGTGGCTGCATAATCCGCAGGATTTGCTGCCGGGGACCAAAATGCCAACTTATTTTGATCCACAGAATTTTGATACTTCCGGACCGGAAGATCTTTTAAATGGCGATGAAAATGAGCAGATCAGAGCCTTACGCGATTATCTGCTGACTATTTCAGACCATGATGATAAATCAACCAGACCGGAAAATTTGCCACAACAAGAAAAGCCTCAAACATCCGCGGATACCCAAACCGGGGAGAATTCAACCGGAACGCCACCGAGTAACACTGATTCCGAGCAGAAATGATGATCGGGGTCAACAGTGTAAGATCCTTATTGATTTAAAGTAAGATAATATTAGGGAATAGGGAATGCAAATATGCTTTTGAAAATTCCTTTATTAACAGGTTTGCTTTTTGCGGCCATATATCCTTTATCTTTTTGGATCAGCCATAGAAACCCTTTGACCAATAATTTCCATAAGTTTCACTTGGGACTGCCCAATTTTATTGGTGGTGTTGTCGTTGTCGCTCTGGTTTTTATGCATGGCATTCCGCTTTATATCAAGATTTTCACGGTGATCTGGAAAATTTTGCTTCTGGCGATTTCGAATTATTATTGGAAGAAGGAAACGGTCAATAATTTTTTCATTACCATTCCCTGTGTTTTGGGAATCGTTTTATTTGTATTTCTTCAGGGAGAGATGATTTCTTATTCGCTTTTGTTCCAGAAATTGATTTCAGCAAACCAAATCCCGATCATCAATTTCATGAGCGTTTTATCGGGGTTTATTTTTTGCTTAGCGCTTTTTTCCATGAATCTTGGACATTGGTACCTGAATGTTCATGGGTTGCCAGTGAGTCATCTGCTGAGGACGACCTATATTTTCTGGGGTTTTGTGTTAATGCGATTGATCCTGGATTTGTGTTTGATTGTAACGGGGCGAGTCATTTGGAAAGGAGAGAGCGTTCCATTGATCTATTTTATGCAACAGCTTGACGGAATTCTTTTATGGATCGCCTGTTTCTTCGGCGCTCTTTTTCCAGCGATCGCGCTCTATTTCGTTTATGGGACGCTCAAAGTCAAATCAACCCAATCCGCCACCGGGATTCTTTATGTCATTCTGAGTGCTGTTTTGATTGGGGATGTGGCATATAAATATTATTTCTTTTATTACGGGATTGCACTCTGATGATTTCCCTCAGCAAGGTCTGTGATCAGTGCAAAAAATATGTTCAGATTCCTTTGATAGAAAACCAGATCATCGCTTGTCCGGAGTGTTCGAAGGATTACGGGACATTGGCCTCGCTTGAAAAAGTTTTCGACCACTGTCCGGTTTGTCAGGGGCGACAGTTTTATATCCAGAAGGATTTTAATCAGGCTTTGGGTTGCCTGGTCATGTTGATCGGCATTGTGTTTGTTCCTTTTACCTTGGGCTTGAGTTTGCCTTTGTTTGCTGTGATCGATTGGTTTTTATATCGACGCATTTCCAGCATGGCTGTTTGTTATCGCTGTCATAGTGAATTCCGAGGATTTAAAATCCCGGTGCATTTAAAACCGTTTATGCATCATATCGGGGCCAAGTACGATCGTTGATTTGAAATCGTGGGTAGAGGAGGCCCAAGATGGATTTCTTAACGGGGTTAATATATACAAAATATTGAACGTTTCTTGACAAACAAAAACACTTGTAGTACGCTGTATTTCTCATTCATATTTAAGTTCAAATTTTAAAGGAGAACGTAATGAACGATTTATACAATAAATTCAGTGTCAGTTTATTTGTAATGTTTTCTTTGCTGGCTTTCAGTCATTCGGCTCAAGCTGCGACGATCACCGGAACCGTAAAGTATGATGGCGAAGCCCCTAAATTCAAAGAAATCAAAATGGACGCTGATCCGGTTTGTTTGACGCATCATACTGGGCCGGTTTATCCTCAAACGCTGGTTTTAGGTGATGGAAACACGATGGGAAATGTGTTCATCCATATTAAAAGCGGATTGGCCAAAAAGGATTATCCAGCTCCGGTAGAAGTCGTTGTCCTGGATCAAAAAGGATGTGAATACGATCCTCATGTCGTTGGCGCAATGGTGGGACAAACAGTCAAGATATTAAACCCCGATGGAACACTGCATAATGTTCATGCCCTCTCAAAAGTGAATCAAGAATTCAACCTCGCGATGCCTAAATTCAGAACGGAAGTCACCAAGGTTTTTGATAAAGCCGAATTCATGTTCCCGTTGAAATGCGATGTCCATCCGTGGATGTCCGGGTGGCTTTCGGTTATGGACAATCCTTTTTTTGCCACAACCAAGGCCGACGGTCGATTTAAAATCGAAAATCTTCCGGCTGGAACTTATGAGGTTGAGGCTTGGCACGAAAAGTTAGGGACACAGGTTTCTTCCATTACTGTTTCCGGTGATGAATCAAAAGAAATCAATTTCACCTTTTCCAAACCATCAAAATAAGACAACATTTTTTGAAGGAGTAGCACTTTAAGAAATAATTTAAAATTTTATTTCAAAGGAGATGTCCCAGATATGAGTAGCGAGCACTCCCAGGGTCATGACGAACATCACCAATTGAGTTGGTGGAGGACCTATGTGTTTGCCACTGATCACAAGATGATCGGTCTGCAGTATGGGATCACCGCGTTGTTTTTTCTTCTCTTTGGATTTTGCTTGATGATGTTGATGCGCTGGCAGCTGGCTTATCCGGGGCAGCCGCTTCCGGTGATCGGAAAATGGTTGGGAAGCGCAAATATGCCTGACGGTGTGATGCTCCCGGAATTCTACAATCAGTTGGGAGCCATGCATGGCACGATTATGGTTTTCATGGGGATTGTCCCTTTAGCCGTCGGCGCATTTGGGAATTACATCGTCCCTCTGCAAATTGGTGCAGCGGATATGGCGTTTCCGCGCATCAATATGGTCAGTTACTGGGCATTCTTTGTCGGTGGTGTTGTGATGCTGACCAGTTTTTTTATTCCCGGAGGTGCTGCAAGCTCAGGATGGACATCGTATACACCGTTGGCCGATATCGCGACAACCGGGCAGACATTTTGGATCATTGGGATGGTTTGTTTAATCACATCTTCATTGCTGGGCGCGGTCAATTTTATAACAACGATTATCCAGCTTAGAACGAAGGGCATGACGTTTATGCGATTGCCGTTTTTTGTTTGGGCCCAGTTTGTGACGGCCTTTTTGCTGCTGCTGGCGTTTCCTCCGTTGGAAGCCGCCGCTATTTTGCAACTGATGGACCGGATCGCTCATACAAGTTTCTTCTTGCCTTCAGGGTTGGTTGTCAGCGGCCAGCCGTTGGAAATCAGCGGAGGAGGGAGCGTTCTTTTGTGGCAACATCTGTTCTGGTTTTTGGCTCATCCGGAAGTTTATGTTTTGATCCTTCCGGCGATGGGTGTCATTGCAGAAATTTTGGCGAATAATACGCGAAGACCGCTGTCTGGTTATAAATCGTTAGTTTATTCGGTCCTTTTTATTGGATTTATGTCGTTCATTGTTTGGGCGCACCATATGTATTTAACCGGAATGGGGACAACGATCAGCGCGTTTTTTCAGGCCACCACCATGATCATTTCGATTCCCTCTGTGATTATATTGACGGTGTTCTTTTTATCCTTATGGGGAGGATCCATTCGTTTTACGATTCCCATGCTTTTTGCGCTGGCTTTCTTGCCTATGTTCGGGATCGGTGGATTGACGGGTTTGCCGTTGGGTTTGAATATTACCGATATCCCGTTGCATGATACGTATTATGTCATCGCTCATTTCCATTATATCGTTGCTCCCGGCACGATTTTTGCGCTTTTTGCGGGCATTTATTTCTGGTTTCCCAAAATAACGGGACGTAGAATGAATGATGTTTTAGGACATATCCATTTCTGGCCGTCATTGATTTGCATGAATTTGATTTTCATGCCGATGTTCATCCAGGGGTTGGCAGGCGTTTCTCGTCGATTGTATGATGGGGGTGCAGAGTACGCCCATGCGCAGGGAACCTTGCATTTGAATGTTTTGATTTCATGGTCAGCCTGGATTCTGGCCATTTTTCAACTACCGTTTATTTTTAATCTTATTTGGAGTCTCTTCAAAGGTCCCAAGTCCAACGATAATCCTTGGGAGTCCACCACCTTGGAATGGGCGACACCGACTCCGCCGCCGCACGGTAATTTTGTAAAAATTCCAGAAGTTTTTCGCGGGCCTTACGAATATAGTCTTCCAGGAGCTAAAACTGATTTCGCCCCGCAATGTCAACAAATTGTAACCTAGAGAAAGATTTATATGTCTGAGTTTATTCCGTATATCGTTGAAGAAAGAGAAGAAACCGGATTATACAACGCCAAGATGGGGATCTGGCTGTTTCTTGCTTCTGAAGTTATGCTTTTTGGCGGATTGTTTTCTTCGTATGTGATGATGCGGGTGGGGGCGTTGCATTGGCCGCATGGCTCAAGTATTTTAAACGTGCCATTGGCCACATTGAATACCCTGGTCCTGATTGTATCGAGCGTCACCATGGTGTTGGCTTGGGCATCGCTGAGATTAAATGATTTTAAGAAATTCCGGCTGAATTTGGGCTTGACGATTTTGTGCGCGTTTATTTTCTTGATTGTCAAATATTTTGAATATACTGCGAAATTCCATCATCATCTTTTTCCAAAAACCAGTACGTTTCTTGCCATTTATTTTACGATGACCGGCTTGCACGCGATTCATGTCATCGGCGGGATTATTGTCAATGCTTATAATTTTGGGCCGGGAAGTAAAATGTGGAAAACGCAACCGCACCGATTTATCAATCGTATCGAGGTCTCAGGATTGTACTGGCATTTTGTTGATCTCGTCTGGATATTTTTGTTTCCGGTCCTTTATCTATTATAAAACAATTGAAGGGTGGAGCGTATGTCAGGGTCCAATGTGCAGGAAATTAAAAAAGAAATCAGGGTCTATATAACGGTTTTAATCTCTTTGGCGGTCCTCACCTGCGTTACGGTATCGGTGAGTTATCTTCATCTTCCTATCCCGCAAGCGATCGTTTTAGCCTTGCTTATTGCGATTATCAAAGGATCGTTGGTGGCCTGTTATTTTATGCATCTTATTTCGGAGAGGAGATTGGTGTATTTAGTTCTGCTGGTCACGGTTTTCTTTTTTTTCGGTCTTTTATTATTGCCATTCTTTAATTTTCACGATGATTTAACGGGAACAATCCGTGTCTCTTAAAGCCTTTCATATTATTTTTATCGTTTGCTCGATTGTTTTATCTTTCGCGTATGCGGGATGGGCGGTTTATTATTATTTTTCCTCAAATCAGACATTGTATTTGATTTTAGGCGTTTTATCACTGCTGTGCGGCATCAGCCTGTTTGTCTACCGTACGAAATTTTTAAAGAAATTGGAACTGAAATGAGAAAAAGAATATTTATTTTTAGGTTCCTGCTGATCCAGCTGATTAATATTTTTTTGCCCGCAACAACATACGCTTGTTCCGTATGTTATGGAGATCCGGGATCTCCGTTGACCATTGCCCTCCGATGGTCGGTTCTTTTTTTGTTAACGGTTCTTTTAGCTGTTTTAGGTTGCTTTGTAAAATTTTTTTTGCAGATTCGAAAGAAAGAAATGCTGTTTAACGCAAACACAAATGATATAAAGGATATTTTCAATGTGGGGACTCCCAGATAACGCTGCAGCACATGGGGCCGAAATCGATTTTGTCATGCTCCTGTTCCATATTTTAATGTTGATCCTCTTCATTGGTTGGGGGATTTTCTTTCTCGTTGCCTTGGTCCGTTTCAAGAAAACGAGCCATCCCAAAGCAGATTATCACGGCATCAGAAGTCATTTTTCCAGCGCGGTCGAAATCGCCGTGGCAATTATTGAAATTATTCTCTTGGCCGCATTTTCAATTCCGTTTTGGGCCAAGCAAGTCAACGCGTTCCCTAATCGAAAGGATGCGCTGGAAGTTCGGGTTATTGCGGAGCAATTTGCCTGGAACATTCATTATCCTGGGCCCGATGGAATATTCGGAAAGACGGATATTCAATTAATCGATAAACAGTCCAACCCGCTCGGGATAGACCAGAGTGATCCGCATGCTAAAGACGATTTCGTAACGATTAATCAGTTGCATCTTCCCATTGGCCGGCCGGTGATCATTTATTTGTCATCCAAAGACGTCATGCATTGTTTTTCGTTGCCGATTATGAGGGTCAAACAGGATATTATTCCGGGGATGAGTATCCCGGTTTGGTTTGTTCCCACAAAAATTGGAAATTCTGAAATAGGCTGTGCACAACTATGCGGGTTAGGACACTACCGGATGAAAGGGTTTTTGACGATACATACCCAGGAAGAATATGATAAATGGTTGGCGGAACAATCAAGCCAATCCGAATCAAGCGGCGAAGACAGTTTCTGGAATTAAATTCCCTCCTGAAAAAATATAATTTCCTGAGCGATATCATAAATTTATGAAGAGTGCTCGCAGCAACACAAATTCTGCTTTACGTAATTTTTCATATTTCACTAGCCTTGCGACGCTATTTCTGATTTTTGTGGGGGCTTTGGTCAATAGTACGGGCTCGGGGCTGTCGGTTCCTGATTGGCCGTTATCCTATGGAACGCTTTTTCCATCGATGGTCGGAGGGGTTTTCTATGAACATAGCCACCGGATGGTTGCCGGAACTGTAGGATTGTTGATTTTAGTTTTAGCGGTCTGGTTATATCGGGAGGAAAAAAGGAGATGGGTTAAAAAGTTGGGATTTACCGCGCTCTTTCTTGTGATCCTGCAGGGTGTTTTAGGTGGAATAACTGTATTATTCTTTTTACCCCATGAAATCTCCATCTGTCATGGGATCCTGGCACAGACGTTTTTTTTAACAACGATCATGATTGCCTATACGCAGTCTGAAGAACGGGCCCAAAGAGAAAAAAATAACGAACACGATTTACCTTCGGGAATAATCAAGTGGAGTGTGTTATTGTTAATGCTGGTGTATCTGCAATTAATCATTGCCGCGATTATGCGTCATACTAAATCTGGATTAGCTATCCCGGATTTTCCGACCATGGGAGGATATTATGTCCCGCCGTTTACAGCAGAGATGTTGGATCGGATCAACTATTGGCGTTTTCTGGAGAATTTTGATCCGGTGAATATGGCGCAGGTCATGATTCACTTCACGCACAGAATGATGGCGATGATGATTGTGATCGTCAGTCTTATATTGACCCAAAAAGTATTCAGCGTTCCTAAAGGATCCGGCATCAGGCAATCAGTTTTTTTAATTGATCTTTTCATTCTTTTTCAAATTATTTTAGGGATCTCAACGGTGCTCTCCTGGAAAGATCCCTACATCACCAGTTTTCATGTGCTTACAGGTGCGGGAATATTAGGGATGTCTTTTTTATTAGTCTTAAGGGCGGCGCCCCTACGTTTAGTTCGATTTAAAAAATTAGTGTTTTAATCATGAAAAACGTGTTTCAAAATAAATTTCCACTCTCGGCTTATCTAGAATTAACGAAACCGCGAATTTTGTCCTTAGTCTTAGTGACGACGGCAATTGGTTTCTTCCTCGGAAATCATGGTGTCTTGTTAATCTCTAAACTGCTTATTACCTTAATGGGCGCTGGATTAGTCTGTGCCGGGGCATCTGTCCTGAATCAATATCTGGAACGCGATTCCGATAGCCGGATGGAAAGGACCAAAAGACGTCCCCTTCCGTTAGGCATCATTTCAGCGAACAATGCTTTAATCTTTGGAATTTTATTGGTTCTTTTTGGCGTTGCCATTTTAGCGATCAAGATCAATATCCTGACCGCCTTTTTAAGTTTGTTGACCGCGTTTTTATATGTTTTGGTCTATACGCCGCTCAAAAAAATCAGCTGGCTGAATACAACGATTGGTGCCATTCCCGGTGCGATTCCTCCCATGGGAGGATGGGCGGCTGCCAGCGGCGAGCTGGACTTAGGGGCATGGATATTATTTTTAGTTCTTTTTATCTGGCAGCATCCTCATTTTTACGCCATAGCGTGGATCTTTAAAGACGATTACAGACGCGGAGGATTTAAAATGTTGCCGGTCATTGATCAGGGAGGCAGCCGAACGTTCGAACAAATTAATTTTTTTTCCTGGATTCTGGTCCCGATTTCGCTTTTTCCATCCTTGATCGGGATGTCGGGAAAGGTTTATCTTTACGGCGCTTTGATTCTGAGCTTAGGTTTATTGATCATTGGTCAAATTTTTATTCTGACCAAATCCAACGAGGATGCCCGCAGACTCTTAAAGGCCACTGTATTTTATCTTCCGATTTTGTTGTTTTTGATTGTTTTAGACTGTTCATTTTGAAGGGATATCTCAAACGCCGTGCATTCCCTGAAAATCATGATGTCGAAGAAATTAATATTCTGGGTCATCCTCACATCGATTTTGATTGTCTTGGGCATTACGTTTAATCAACAAATTCCCAAGCGAGAACTTCCCATTCTTGGATCGGTTTCTGATTTTAAACTTTACGATACCAATGGAGAGATTTTTTCGTTTAAAGACCTGCAGGGAAAAGTTTGGATTGCCGATTTTATTTTT
>JAHFFY010000001.1 GCA_023247705.1 Candidatus Omnitrophota bacterium
TGGTATTAATGGTTCTATGATTGCCCATTGCTCGTCTTTAAGATCCATAAGCTCACCTCCTAGAAATATTTTATCGGAGATGAACTTCGTTAAAAGTTATTTATGAGATAAATTCTAGTATTATCCGCATATTTTTTATTTATTTTTGTCACATATGTAAGGTGCTCAACAAAATGCTTAGGCTGTGATAACGTATTTGTTCATTCAGAACTTCGATTACAAAATTTATTTAAAATAGATTGTCTTTGTCCTGAGTGCATGAAATAAAAATTAAAGAAGCACCGTATAAATTATGTTGGGAAGTTCCGGGGACACGTACCGAACTTTTGCCGATATCGATCCAAATAATTAGATACGTGTCCCCGGAATTTGTGCCTGGAATTTGTGGTTTTTCAGACCCCGGGTATGAAACTGACAAGGCCAGTTGCAAGAACCAATTATTGTTGCCTCGAGCACGCAGATGAAATTTTTAAAACTTCTAACTGGCTGTTCCATATACTAACAAACAAAACCTTTATCCCTTGAGGGTAGTTATGGAGACTTTCAGATGAAAAAAATTATCGTGATTGGAAATTCTCCCGCAGGCGTGAAAGCTTGTGAACTTATTCGGCAAAACGACCAGTCTTGTGATATTACACTGTTTTCCCTGGATGGGACTTATCCTTCTGTCCGACAGTTATTCCCGGGGTTAATAGGTAAGTCCATTAAAGAAGATAAAGCACTCTACCATCCTGTTAACTTTTATAAGGATAATAAAATAAATGTAATTTTGGAAAGAAAACTGTCAAAAATAAATTTCAAGAAGAAAAAAGTGAACACGGAAGAGAAGGACCAATTGGATTATGATGTCCTGTTGATCACCTCAACAGGGGAAACACAATGGCCTGATATCAAGGGAACCGCAAGGATTGGTGTTTTCGCGCTTAATGGAATCACCGACGTTAAGAACATTATGAGCCATTTGTCGTTAACGGACACCGTTTTAGTTCAAACCAATAGTGTTCTGGGTCTTCAAACGGCAGTGTCGTTACAGAAACAGGGCAAAGAAGTGATCCTCATCATTCCTTCACAATGGCCTCTGGATCAGTTGGTCGATCAGCAGATGGCGGAGATCATTGTTCATGGTCTTGGGGAGCGGGGGTTACGCATGATAACCGACAATTCGATCACCGAGATTCTAGGCGACACGGAGACAAAGGCCGTTCGTCTGAAGAATGGAAAGGTACTGGCGACGCAGATGGTCATCTTTTCAGATCTTGGGCATGGACTTAAAATGTTTCAGAATAGCGAGTTAAGCTTGGATCAGGGGATCCGTGTTAATGAAAACTTCCGAACCAACGTGGAAGATGTCTATGCTTTAGGTGAAATCGCTTGCATCAACAACCTTCCGGCCCGCTATGGTCATTTAAATTTACAACAGTTGGAACGGGAGGGACTCATTGTCTCGCGTTTAATCACCAACCAAGGAAATGCGCTGGAATCAACGATCACAACAACTTCTTTCACGTTAGGAGACCTTTCGGTTCATGTGTTGGGTCAATACCGGATTGATCCAGATATAAAACAATTTTTGATCGAGCATCCCCAGGAGAAAACCAGTCCAACCAATCATTCCAGAAAGGTTTTTAAAAAGATCTTTATCAAAAATGATACGTTATCCCAAGCGGTCTTGATCAATGCTGACCAGGATTTTGAGCAGTGTTATCAACTTATTAAAAATCAATCAAATATCAATTCGTTTCTTGATCAAAATGCCGTGGCAGTTAACTGGTCCACAGAACAAAATTTTGTTACGAACAACATCAGCGACCCATTGCTCGATTCGTCATCGGCGCTCAATCGATAGATCCTTGAAGGGCTGGATCGACTTTAAGATGAATGATTCATAGAAAACCCGCTAAAATTTTACTTGCCAAAAAACAAATTATGTTTTATTCTATCTCCACTACGAAGTTAAAGAAAACAGGGCACATTTGTTGTTTTGTCCTTCTTATCTTATCAGTATCCTTAAATTTCCAATCAAATGTTTCTGCAAGTGGTCAGGGAATATCAGCGGAAGAATACCGACTTAAAGGATATGAGCAACAGCAAGCAGGTCATCTAACAGAAGCCCTGTCTTTTTATATAAAAGCTACCGAAGTAGCTCCCAATGTGGCCAATGCCTATAACGATGCCGGCATTATTTATGAACAATTGGGGCTTACAGATCAAGCGCAAGAGAGTTATTTAAAGGCCATCCAGATTAACAAAGGGTATTTACCCGCCTATCTAAATTTAGCCTATCTCTATTTGCATAAACAAGACACCGAAAAAGCCATTGAATATTTTGAACAGCGCATTGCCTTGGGAGACAAAAATGATTTTTGGACACAGAAGGCACAAGAGGAGTTAAACAGGATAAAACAAAGTCTCCCAGTCCCAACCGCAAAAAGTAAACCATTAGTATCCAAAATTAACCACAGAGAAGCTGATGACACTACAAAGGTTAACTCCTCGCAAAACCGTATCCAGGCCAAAAAACATTATTTAAAAGGTGTCGCTTTGTATAGAAAGGGACAGTATGTTGAAGCGCTGTCCGAATACGATCAGGCCTTAATCCTTAGCCCCAGAGATTCGATGATCTTGAAAGCGTGGAAGCTGGCACAATTGGGCGTGATCAGAACTGAAATTCAAAAATCGTTTGCTGGGGTCATGAATTTTTTGAATTCAGGCGATACCATTGCTGCAAAAAAAGAAATTAGGAAAATGCTCGCCATTATTCCAAACGATCTTGATCAATCACAAAAATAATGTGAAAGCCCTTGAGCAATATATCCGAATTTAATTTTATAATTAAATTATTTTATGAACCATCTTAAACCCAACTCTTTCCCGAAAACGTTTTAGTTAAACTGTGATTTTTATTCCCATTCAATACTCGATATCGTTATATGTTTGATCAGAAAATGTTTTTGATTGATGCCCACGCCTTGTGTTACCGTTCCTTTTATGCCATAAAAAGTTTAAGCACCAGCTATGGCCAAATGACCAATGCGGTTTATGGGTTTATCAGCATTCTCAAGAAAATTTTGCGTCAGTATGAGCCGACCCATATGGCGATTTGTTTTGATGCGGGAAAAAAGACGTTACGCCAGGAAAAATTTGCTGAGTATAAGATTCATCGGGCGGCCATGCCAGATGATTTGATCCCTCAGATCCAAATTATCAAAGAAGTGATCCAAGCGTATCGATTACCCAAATTCGAATTAGAGGGATTTGAAGCGGATGATTTGATCGCCACCTTGGCTAAACAGGGCGAACGTTCGGGGGTCGAAGTCATTATTGTCAGTGATGATAAAGATATGGCGCAGCTGATCAGCAAGAGAATCAAAGTTTTCAATACCAGAAAAGAAATCATCTTGGGGCCGCACGAAGCCAGAGAATTTTTTGGGATTGATCCGCAGAAGATCCCTGATTTTATTGGTTTGGCCGGTGATCAGACCGATAATATCCCGGGTGTGCTCGGGATAGGAGAACTGACCGCTAAAAAGCTTTTAAATGAATTTGGCAGTCTGGAAAATGTTTTTGATCATATCGACGAGATTAAATCCGCAAAAATTAAATCACAACTGTTAGAACAGAAGGATATGGCTTTTTTCTGTAAAGAATTAGCTGTTTTGGATGATCATGTCCCGATTTCTGTTGATCTTGATCAATTGAAAGTGGTGGCCCCGGATAACGCGCAATTGTTTGAGATGTTCAAGAAATTCGAATTCAAGAAATTTGCTGAGGAAATTGCGGGCGAAGTCACGCCCAAAACGATTTATACAATGATTCCGCTTGATGATCAAAAAACCGTAGATCAGTTTATCCGTAAAGTCGAGCAGGCCGAGGGGTTCTCATTGATCCTTAATGCGTCCGATCCGTTAGACTTGGCCAGTTGTACCGGGATTCTGTTGAATATCGGACATACCGGTCAGGAAGTTTATTTTCTTGATCGCTCTAAAATTGATTTAATTAAACCTGTTTTGGAAAAGAAAAATATTCTGAAGTTAACATACGACGTCAAACAAGTCCTGAAGATACTCGCTGGACACAACTGTTCAATGCGTGGCCATATCTTTGATGCGATGCTCGCCGCGTATCTTTTAGTGCCGTCCCAGGGAAATTACACCCTGGAAACGCTGGCCTGGACTTATTTCAAGCAATCGATCGGCGTTGATCAGGAAAAAGCGAGTTTAGTTTCTTTGTTAGATCAATTGTATCCAGTCCTCATGAACGCGTTAAAAGAAAAATCGTTATTGAAATTATTTACCGAAATCGAAATCCCGTTGGCCTATGTCCTCGCCAAAATGGAAAGAGCCGGGGTGAATTTAGACCTAGACCTGTTGAGCCAGCTTTCGATTGCGACCGAGAAAAAAATACAGGCCTTGGTTGGCGAGATTTATCAACTAGCTGGAGGCAATTTCAATCTTAATTCGCCGAAACAGTTAAGTACGGTCTTATTCGAGCAATTGAAGTTGCCTGTCGTGAAAAAAACCAAAACGGGTTTTTCAACCGACGAAAGCGTTTTGTCGAAGCTGGCGGAAAAACACCGCATTGCCGCTTTAATTCTTGAATTCCGTCAGCTGGCCAAATTAAAATCGACCTATATCGACGCTTTGCCGAAATTAATTAATCCCTCAACGCAAAGAGTTCATGCTTATTTTGATCAAACAGGAACGGAAACAGGCCGGTTAAGTTCGCTGAATCCAAACCTACAGAATATTCCTATCCGCACCGAACTGGGCCGACAAATTCGCAGAGCGTTTATCCCCTCTCAAAAAGATCATATGATTGTTTCCGCGGATTATTCCCAGATTGAATTGCGTATTCTGGCGCATTTTTCCGCAGATCCAAAACTTACGCAAGCGTTTTTGGATGATCAGGATGTCCATGCCCATACCGCCGCATTAATTTTTGATACTGCGGAAGATAAAGTCACCAGCGATATGCGCAATGTTGCCAAACGGATTAATTTCGGAATCATCTACGGGATGAGTGCGTTTGGACTGGCGAAAGATCTGGGTATTTCGCAAACTGAAGCGCAGATTTTTATCGACCGCTATTTTTTAAGATACCCGAAAGTCAAGACATTTATGGAAACCACGATTCAAAAAGCGCATGAGCAGGGATTTGTTGGAACGATTCTCAACCGCCGACGCTATTTGCCGGAGATCAACAGCAAAGATCAAACCGTCCGTCAATTTGCCGAACGCCAAGCGATTAATACCCCGGTGCAAGGTTCGGCCGCGGATTTGATGAAATTGGCCATGATCAATATCCAGCAGGAAATTGAAAAACGGTCTTTGTTATCACAAATGATTATCACCGTTCATGACGAATTGGTGTTTGATGTTCCGATCACGGAAGAAGCCGAAATCATTGAGGTCATTCGAGAAAAGATGGAAGGGGCATTGGATTTATCCGTCCCGATCAAAGTTTCGATCAAGAAAGGAAAAAATTGGTTGGATATGACCAAATTACCTTCGAGTCCAGCAACGCAATCCCATAATCATAAAGTTTCGATCAGGGGGAAAGAAAACAAACGATGAAAGTGGTTTTTTGTTCTTCAGAAATTGTACCGTTCGCGAAGACTGGAGGGATGGCGGATGTCTGCGGTGCGTTGCCGTTGGCGTTGGAAGAACTGGGCTGCAAGGTTATGATGATCCTCCCGCGGTATAAGTGTGTCGCGTCGGAAAAATACGGATTACAAAGAGTCGATAAAGAAATTTGGAAGACGACGATCGGCAAAGATATTGAAATCTTCTTTCTTGAGAACGCCGCATTTTTTGATCGGGACGAACTCTATGGGGATCAAAAGGGAGATTATCCCGATAATTTGGAACGATTCCAGTTCTATTGCTGGAAAAGTTTAGAATTACTGAAGAAAATGGATATCAACGCCGATATTATTCATTGTCATGACTGGCAGACCTGTTTGATTCCGGCTTATCTTAAATTTTCAAATGGTCAGGATCCATTCTTTAAGAAAATGAAATCCATTCTGACGATTCATAATCTGGCTTATCAGGGTTTGTTTCCAAAAGCAAAATTCTCAAGATTAAACCTCGATAAAAATTTGTTCAGCCCGGATTACTTTGAGTTTTATGATCAGATTAATTTTTTGAAAGGCGGCATTGTCTTAAACGATTTGGTGACGACTGTGAGTCAAACCTATGCCCGGGAAATTCAAACCAATCAATTAGGCTGCGGATTAGACGGTGTATTAAAGCAAAGGAAAAAAACGGTCGTCGGCATTTTGAACGGCCTTGATTACACGATTTGGGATCCGGAAACGGACAACTTTATTCATCAGAATTATTCCGCTGCTGCGATTGAAAATAAACGCCCCAATAAAAAATATTTGCAGGAACAAATTAAGTTGCCGGTCAATGAGAAAATCCCGTTATTGGGATTTATCGGTCGGTTGTCTCATCAAAAAGGGTTGGATCTTTTTTATCAATCGGTCGCATCGATGATGAAGATGGATTTGCAAGTCGTGCTTTGCGGAGTGGGGGAAGCGAAATATCAAACGATGTTGACTGAATTAGCGGCACGTTATCCCAATAAAATCGCTATTTGTTTGGAGTTTAACGAGCAAAAAGCGCATCAGATTTATGCTGGGTGTGATGGTTTTTTGATGCCCTCCACCTATGAACCTTGCGGATTAAGCCAGATGATCAGTCTGCGCTACGGGACGATTCCCATTGTTCATCAAACCGGCGGACTCGCGGATACGATCGTGCATTTTAACAAAATGACAAAAGAAGGGAATGGATTTTTATTCCAAGATTACACGGTAGACACATTTACCGCGGCTTTGAAAGAGATGATTGACACGTTTCAACAGCCAGAGATTTTCAATCATTTGATCCGGAACGCTTTCAAAAACAATTTTTCGTGGACGAACTCGGCCAAACAATATTTAGAGTTGTATCAATCTTTAAAAGATTCATGAAGATGACCAAACGAAAGGCGGGGTTCATTATTGGATTAACCGGGAATCTGGGGGCCGGGAAGACAACGACCGCTGGATTATTTGCCGCATTAGGCGCCAAAATCATTGATGCGGATCAAATTACCCATCAACTGATAGCGCCATCAGGAAATTGTTTTAAACCGGTCTTAAAATATTTTGGAAGGGGTATCCTCAATCAAGGGCAAATCGATCGAAAAAAGCTGGCTGACACTGTATTCAGAGATAAGAAGAAACTCGATAAATTGATTGGAATGATTTATCCATCATTATTTTCAAAAATCAAGCATGAAATTACTGAATGCAAGAAAAATAATCAGCTTATTATCATAGATGCGGCACAATTACTCGAGTCTGGATTGAATCAATTAACAGACATCGTTGTTCTCGTAAAAGCAAACCAGGCATTGCAGATTCAGCGTGCTATGAAGAGACTGAAGATGTCTCGAGCAGAAATCAAGAGAAGGTTGAAGCTGCAAATGCCTGTGAAGGATAAAATAAAATATGCGGATATCATCATTGATAATCGTGCACATTTAAGTCAAACCAAAAAACAAGTAGAGGGAATATGGCAAAAGTTACAACAAAGGAATCGAGTAAAATAACCGAAAGTGAAAAAGAAGTGGAGAAAACTTCCACGCGGCAATCTGAAAGAAGTAATAAGGATTCCGTGAACCAAATCGACATTAGTAAGCTCAAGGACATGAAGATGTCCGAGCTGACTAAGCTGGCCAAGGATATGAACATCAACGGCATCAGCGGCATAAAAAAGCAAGATCTGATTTTTAAAGTCTTGCAGGGCCAGGCTGAGCGGGAAGGATTGATGTTCGGTGAAGGAACGCTCGAAATTCTCTCGGAAGGATTCGGATTCTTGCGCTCCGCCAACTATAATTATCTTCCGTGTCCGGACGATATTTATATTTCTCCATCTCAAATCCGAAAATTCGATTTGAAAACCGGAGACAGCGTGAGCGGACATATCCGCCCGCCGAAAGAAGGAGAGAAATACTTCGCGCTGCTAAAAGTGGAAGCCGTGAATTATGAGGACCCGGAGAAGTGCAAAGAAAAAATCCTGTTCGATAACCTGACGCCGCTTTATCCGAAAGACCGTCTGGTGTTGGAGTCGACCTCCGAAGAAGTTTCGATGCGGATCATGGATTTATTAACGCCGTTAGGAAAAGGTCAAAGAGGATTGATTGTTGCTCCACCTTATAGTGGAAAAACAGTCCTATTACAAAAGATCGCGAATTCGATCACGCAAAGCAATCCGGACATCATTTTATTGGTCTTGCTGATCGATGAAAGACCGGAAGAAGTCACCGATATGCAGCGCGGCGTGAAAGGCGAAGTCATTGCCTCCACGTTCGATGAACCAGCGGAACGCCATGTCCAGATCGCCGAAATCGTTTTGGAAAAAGCCAAACGCCTGGTTGAGCATAAACGTGATGTCGTCATTTTACTCGATAGCATTACGCGTCTCGCCCGTGCGTATAACACGGTTGTCCCGCATAGCGGAAAGATTTTATCCGGTGGGGTGGATTCCAATGCGTTGCACAAACCGAAAAGATTCTTTGGCGCGGCCAGAGCGGTCGAGGAAGGCGGCAGTCTAACGATCATTGCGACGGCCTTAGTCGATACCGGTAGCCGCATGGATGAAGTCATCTTTGAAGAATTCAAGGGGACTGGTAACATGGAATTGCAATTGGACCGTTCGTTATTTCAAAGAAGAATTTATCCGGCGATCGATATCAAACGTTCCAACACGCGTCATGAGGAATTGTTGATCGATAAAGATGAATTGCAGCGGATCTGGTTGCTGCGCAAAGCGATTAATGATCTCAACTCCGCGGAAGCCATGGAGCTTTTGATCGATCGTGTATCAAAGTTCAAAAGTAATAAAGAGTTTTTACAAAATATGAATAAAGTCAGCTAATACGGCGTTTCAAAAATCCTAGAACCACTTGCTTCCAGGAAAGACGCAGCAGTATAGTACCGCATACAATAGTTTTAAAATTAAGAAGTGCGGTATTAATTTACATCTAAAGGAGAAAATAAATCATGAAAGTTAATTTACATCCAACTTATGAAGAGACAACGATCACCTGCGCGTGCGGGTCGGTCATTCACACCCGTTCAACCAGAAAGAATATCCGCGTTGATATCTGTTCTCAATGCCATCCTTTTTTCACGGGAGACAAGAAATTTGTTGATACCGCGGGACGAATCGAGCGGTTCAGCAAACGCTATTCGAAGAAATAATTTTTTATGTTGCATAAATTCAAAAAATTCGAGAAAAGATATCTCGCAATCGAACACTTGCTCGCCGATCCGGAAATCAGCTCAGATCAGAATCATTGTCAGAAGTTAGGTAAAGAACTGTCTGATCTTTCCCCGATCGTCCAATTCATTCGGGATTGTCGAAAAGCTCAGGAACAAATTGCCGAATTAGAGCACATGCTTTCGCAAAAACATGAGAAAGAATTTGAAGATCTGGCTAAATCCGAATTGAAGGAGTTGCAGAGCAAGGAAAAAGATCTTCTGGCCCGGCTGGAAGAATTGACTGATCCGAATCGCAATGAGCGCGATAAAGATTTGATTATCGAGATTCGGGCAGGAACAGGCGGTCAGGAAGCGAGCTTATTCGCCGGTGATTTGTACCGGATGTATACGCGCTATGCTGCGAACAAAGGCTGGAAAGTCGATCCGATCAATGTGTCCGCTTCTGAACTGGGAGGATTTAAAGAAGTTATTTTTTCCGTCAGCGGGAAGGAAGCGTTTCGACGTTTAAAATGGGAAAGTGGCGCTCACCGTGTCCAGCGGGTCCCGGCCACCGAAGCCTCGGGGCGGATTCATACCTCAGCTGCCACCGTCGCGGTTTTGTTCGAACCGGAAGAAGTCGAAATCAAGATCGATCCCAAGGATCTGAAAATTGACGTATACCGTTCTTCGGGTCCGGGAGGACAAAGCGTGAACACGACCGATTCCGCCGTGCGCATCACGCATCTTCCAACAGGAACAGTCGTCACGTGCCAAGACGAACGCTCGCAGTTAAAAAACCGTGTTAAAGCGATGCGTGTTCTCCGAGCGCGGTTATTGGACCATATGCAACGTGAAGCGTTCGATAAGGCCTCGCAGGAACGGAAGGCCAAGATCGGATCGGGCGACCGCAGCGAAAAAATCCGAACCTATAATTTCCCTGATCATCGCGTGACCGATCATCGTATCGGATTTACCACTCACCAATTGACCAGTGTTCTGGATGGCGATTTGGATGAATTAACCGAGGCGCTTCTGAAGGCAGAGTTGGAGCAAAAAGACCCGGTATAAATATGAATGAAACCGAATTAATGTTAACATCCATTTTGGGTTGCCGGCGGGTTGATCTTTACGCGGATTGGAAACCGCTGGATGAATTCCAGAGGCTGCATTTGGACCGCATGAAATCCGAAAGGCAAAATGGAAGACCGCTCCAATATGTGATGGGATGGACGGAATTTATGGGTCTCAAGTTATGCGTTGATGAACGGGTTTTAATCCCGCGTTTTGAAACCGAACTTTTAGTTGAGTCCGTGCTCAAAACAGCAGAAAAAATATCTCGCCAACCATTAGAGATCCTCGATATCGGAAGCGGATCAGGCAATATCGCCATCGCCCTAGCGGTTTTTTTAGAAAAATGTCAGGTCACCTCCGTAGATATTTCAGAGGAGGCGCTTGATTTAGCCCGAGAGAATGCTAAAATAAGCCAGGTCAGTCACGAAATCAACTTCATCCGAAGCGACATATTTAATGCATTCAAGACACCGAACGAAACAAACAAATTTGATATCATCGTTTCCAATCCGCCTTATATTTCAAGCCAGCGCATTCCTCATTTACCTATCGAGGTGCAATTTGAACCGGTCCTTGCTTTAGACGGAGGAGTAAGGGGATTATTTTTTTATGAACAGATTTTTGCGCAAGCGCAATTATTTTTAAAGCCGGATGGTTATTTGTTTCTGGAGATTGGTGATGATCAAAGGAAAGATTTAGAAGATTTACTGAAAAAATATTCATGCTTCGATATTATTGAATTTAAAAAGGATCTTAATGAGCGAGATCGCATATTAATACTTTGTCAAACCCGTTTTTAATCGTTGATCCCTCCATACTTTGAAGGAACTCAATTATTAGAAATAAAATTGACAAAGTATTAATCGTACAGTTCACGAAAACTTTTGAGGGGTTTAATTGCTATGGACAAATTAGTCATTGAGGGAGGATATCCACTAAAAGGGGAAATCAAAGTGAGCGGTTCCAAAAACGCGACACTCCCTATTCTTGCAGCAACCTTACTAACAGATGATGTCTGCACGATCCGTAACTGCCCGAAACTCCGCGATACCATGACCATGATCAAATTGTTAAGGTCATTGGGCAAAACAGTGGACATGGGCAAAGACGAAATCATTATCTCCTCGAAGGGCGATTTAAATTACATCGCGGAATACAAGCTTGTTTCGACAATGCGCGGATCTTTTTGTGTATTAGGACCGTTGCTGGCGAAACTCGGGAAGGCCAAAGTTTCTTTACCCGGCGGATGTGTGATTGGGATTCGGCCCGTTGATTTGCACATCAAAGGGATTAAAGCCTTAGGGGCTAACATTGAAATCGAAGGCGGATATGTCATCGCCAAGGCCAAACATCTAAAAGGGGCCCATGTTTATTTAGGCGGCGGATTCGGGTCATCGGTTTTAGCGACGGCCAATCTGATGATGGCGGCGGTATTGACCAACGGTGAAACGATTATTGAATCAGCGGCCTGTGAACCGGAGATTGAAGACCTTGCAAATTTTTTGATTGCGATGGGGGCGAAGATCAAAGGCAAAGGCACTCCGCAAATTATTATTAACGGTGTTAAAAAATTACATGGTGCTGATTACAAAATCAGTTCTGACCGTATTGAGGCCGGCACGTTTATCGTGATGGCCGCAGCGACTAAAAGTAACTTGGTCATCCGCAATGCCAATTACAGCCACTTATTGGCCTTAATCGACCGCATGGAAGAAGCTGGTGTCAAATTTGAAAAAGATTATAATGTGATCAAAGTCAAATGCGCCAAGACATTAAAACCAACGAGCGTCACGACCTTTCCGTATCCGGGGTTCCCAACCGATCTTCAGGCGCAATTTATGGCTCTCATGGCCTTAACCCCCGGGGTCAGCGTGATTACTGATAAAGTTTATCCGGATCGTTTTATCCATATTGCTGAGTTAAACCGAATGGGGGCCAATATTCGTCGAGAAGGAAGCAATGCGATCGTCGAAGGCGTCAAAAAACTATATGGCGCTCCGGTGATGGCTTCCGATTTACGCGCCTCAGCGGCACTGGTTATTGCCGGGCTGGCCGCGCAAGGCAAGACAGAAATTCATCGCATCTACCATCTCGAAAGAGGATATGAAGAACTTGATGAAAAATTAAAATTTTTAGGCGCGAAAGTTTATCGGGAAAAAGAATAATATGATTTTAATGATTGATAATTATGATTCGTTCACCTATAACCTTGTTCAGTATCTCGGTGAACTAAAGGCAGACTTAAAAGTATTCCGCAACGATGCGATCACCATCGCGAAAATCAAGAAAATCCGTCCGGAACGCATCGTTATTTCTCCCGGTCCGGGTCGTCCGGAGGACGCCGGTTGTTCGGTGGAAATTATCCGGGAATTTGCCGGACGCATCCCGATTTTAGGGGTTTGTTTAGGACATCAGGCGATCGGCTTTGCTTATGGCGGAAAAATTATTCAGGCCAAAGAATTGATGCACGGAAAGACCTCGCAGATTTATCACGATAAGGCGAATCTTTTTAAATCTCTGTCGAATCCATTTGAGGCAACGCGATATCACTCTTTAGTCATTGAACGGACATCTATCCCCGCATGTCTGGACGTCACCGCCTGGACCCAGGACAAAGAAATCATGGGGGTCAAACATAAGAAGTACTCCGTATGGGGCGTTCAATTCCATCCAGAATCGATTCTGACAAAGTCGGGTTATACAATTCTCAAGAATTTTTTATCGCTGAAGTGAAGACATACATTAAAAAAGTTAAAAATAAGACTAACCTCTCGGCTGCGGAGATGGAGAAAGTCATGAGTTCGATTATGGGCGGTCAAGTCTCAGAAGAAGATCTCACCGATCTTTTACTCGCTCTTCGTGAGAAAGGTCCATCGATTGAAGAGATCACCAGCGCGGCGAAAGTCATGCGTAAGTTTGCGATCCGGATCCCGACCCGCCACGATCTTATTTTAGATACCTGCGGGACCGGGGGAGACAAAAAGAATACGTTCAATATTTCAACGATCGTTGCATTTGTGGTTTCGGGTGCCGGTGTTGTGGTTGCCAAACACGGCAATCGCGCTGTGTCCAGTTCTTGCGGGAGCGCGGACCTTCTGGAGGCGTTAGGCGTTAATCTCAATATTGAACAGGAACATTTGAGCGAATGCCTGGATGAATTGGGCATTGCATTTTTATTTGCCCAAAAATTTCATCCGGCTATGAAGAATGTCGCCCATGTCCGCAAACAGTTGGGTGTTGAAACGATTTTCAACGTTCTTGGCCCGCTGACTAATCCTGCGATCGCCACTCACCAGATGTTGGGGGTTTATGACCGAAGTTTGCTGGAAACAATGGCCAATGTTCTAAAAAATTTAGGATTAGAAAAGGCTTTGGTTGTCCAAGGGAGCGATGGTCTGGATGAAGTGACTTTGTCCGGAAAAACGTCGATCTGTGAATTATCGGATGATAAAATCCGTTCCTACGAAATTCATCCGAAGGACTTTGGGATTGCGGGTGCTTCCTTAGAGACTGTGAAGGGCGGAAGTCTGGACAAAAATTTAAAAATCGCCAAGGACATTTTAACCGGTAAAATAGGACCGCATCGCGATATAGTTATTTTGAATGCAGGCTGTGCGCTTTACGCGGCTCAGGCCGCCAAAACAATCGCCGATGGAATCCAACTGGCAAACAAATCAATCGATTCGGGTAAGGCCTTGGAGAAACTGGATGCGCTGAAGGAATTTACAAATAGTGGAAACTGATTCGGATTTTTTAACAAAAATCATTGCGGATAAAAAGAGCCTTCTTAAAACTAAAGAGGCTTTTTTCTTATCGCTTAAGAAAAAATTCGCCCAAGAGCGCGTCTCGCGATACAGCCTTTTTAAAAAAGCGATTTCCAAACCGGGAAAAGTGAATCTCATCGCGGAGATCAAGAGGGCCTCACCCTCCCAAGGAATTCTTGCGGCTGATTTTGATGTTCTGAAACTCGCCCGCGTATATGTCGAAAATCGAGCGGACGCGTTATCTATTCTGACGGAAGAAAATTATTTTTTAGGAAAACCCGTCTATATTAAGAAAGTAAGCGAAAAATTCGATGTCCCCATTCTCACCAAAGATTTTATCATTGATGAAGTCCAGATCTATGAAGCCTTTGTTAATGGCGCGAGCGCGGTTCTTCTGATTGTCGGCATTCTAGATGATCCCCAATTGGTCCACTTGTTTGACGTGGCTTCGCGGCTGGATCTTGATTGTTTGGTGGAAGTCCATGATGAGAAAGAGCTGGAACGGGCGTTGAGACTGAATGCCGAAATTATTGGGATCAATAACCGTGATTTGCATACCTTCAAGGTTGATCTGAAGGTGAGCGAAAGGCTCATGGTGCTCATTCCGAAAAATAAAGTCATTGTTGTGGAAAGCGGACTAAAATCGTTTGAAGAGATCAAACATTTTCAATCTTTGGGCGCTCACGCGGTTTTAATCGGTGAGACGTTTATCAAAGCGACCAATATCGGAAAAAAAATCAAGGAAGTCATGTATGGTCCATCCCATCAGGGTTAAAATTTGCGGGATTACGAGGCTGGAAGATGGCTTAAGGGCAGCGGAGTTAGGCGCGTGCGCTTTGGGATTCATTTTTTATAAAAAGAGCCAGCGTTATATTGCGCCTGATCAGGCTAAAAAAATTATTACCCAATTGCCACCGCTGGTGATCCCTGTCGGGGTTTTTGTGAATGAGACAGAAGCGGACGTGGAGCGGATCGCCAAGTATTGCCATCTTTCAGCAATACAACTCCAGGGAGAAGAATCTCCCGCATATTGCCTAAAGTTGAGTCGATATCGAATCATCAAGGCCTTTCGGGTGAAAGACGATTTTAATCCTGGACGTTTGTCGCCGTATCGTGTTTCGGCTTACCTTTTCGATGCGCTTCAGGACAAGCAATATGGAGGGACGGGGAAACAATTTGATTGGAAGATTTTAAGCGCAAAGAAATTTGAGAAACCAATTATTCTCTCTGGCGGAATCAGCGCGCAGAATGTAAGGGATGCGATCAAGATCGTTCATCCATATGCAGTGGATTTATCGAGCAGTGTTGAGAAGTCTCCGGGGAAAAAAGATAAAAAAAAATTAATTGCATTTTTTGATGCTTTGGGGAGAGTGAAGTGAAATGGCAAAAGTAGTCTTTGATATTGAGACGGTTGGACAAGAGTTTGATTTGCTGGATGATACATCGAAAGAATATTTTCTCCGGTTTGCCGATACGGATGAAAAGCAGGAGGAAGCAAAAAACAGTCTGAGTTTTTATCCCCTGACGGCCCAGGTGGTCACCATCGGCATGCTCGATGTGGAAAGTGAAAAAGGAGTTGTTTATTATCAGGATCAGACACAAAAACCCAAAAAGATGACTGAAGGGGAAATTACGTATATCTCCGGATCCGAAAAAGAAATTCTCGCCGCATTCTGGAATCAACTTAAGAATTACACTCATTTTATCACTTTTAACGGACGGACATTTGACTGTCCATTTTTGATGATTCGTTCGGCTGTTCATTCCATCCGTACGACTAAAAATTTGATGCCGTACCGTTATACCGCGAGTCCTCATGTCGATCTTGCCGATCAGTTATCATTTTACGAAGCTTTGAAGCGGAAATTCAGCTTGCACATGTGGTGCATGGCCTTTGGCATTGAAAGTCCTAAGCAAGATGGAATGACTGGGCTTCAGGTCAAGGATTTTTACAAACAGGGATGTTATCTGGACATTGCGCGTTATTGTGTCGGGGATCTCAAAGCGACCAAAAAGCTTTATCATTACTGGGATCAATATCTGAAATTTGCCTAATTGAGATCAAACGCTATGATTCGGATCAAGGTGCCCTGAGTTGTAATACGGGTGATAAACGGATATGGCATTTAATTCCATTCAATTTATTTGTTTCCTGCCGATTGTCTCAATAATTTATTTTTTACTTCCGTTTCGTTTCCGTTGGTTATTTTTGCTTCTTGCCAGTTGTTATTTTTATATGGCATTTATTCCAATTTATATTTTTATTCTATTCATCACCATATTGATCGATTATACAGCAGCCATTATGATCGAAAAAGCGAACGATCAGAAAGCACGGAAGTTTTATTTGATCGGCAGTATTGTTTCAACGTGTTTAGTGCTGTTTATTTTTAAATATTTCAATTTTTTTAATTGGAATTTAGCTCATCTAGCGAAATTTTTGTCTTGGAACTATCCCATTAAAGCGTTAAACTTAATTTTACCCATTGGTTTGTCGTTTCATACGTTTCAAAGTTTGAGTTATGTTATTGAAGTGTATTATAAACGCCAAAAAGCGGAACGTCATTTTGGGGTCTATGCTTTGTATGTGATGTTTTTCCCGCAATTGGTCGCTGGCCCGATTGAACGGCCGCAAAATTTATTGCCGCAACTCCGGAAAGAACATTCGTTTGATTATGAACGCGTGGTCCGCGGATTAGAACTGATCCTCTGGGGCATGTTCAAGAAGGTTTTTATCGCGGACCATTTGGCGATTTTCGTTGACCAGGTTTATAACGGCCCCACGTATCATTACAATTTTGATTTCTTGATGGCAACGTATTTTTTCAGCTTTCAGATCTATTGCGATTTTTCCGGTTATTCTGATATCGCCATTGGATCGGCAAAGATTTTAGGCATCGATTTAATGCAAAATTTCCGGCAGCCCTATTTTTCCCAATCCGTGATCGAATTTTGGCAACGCTGGCATATTTCTCTTTCGACATGGTTTAAAGATTATGTTTATATTCCCTTGGGCGGAAATCGCGTTCCCCGTTGGAGATTGTATTATAACTTATTCATCGTCTTTACGATCAGCGGCTTTTGGCACGGAGCGAACTGGACCTATGTCGTTTGGGGGATTCTGAACGCGTTTTATCTTATTTCTAATATTATCCTTGAAATAACCCAAAAGAAATTTGACCCAAACTTAAAATTTTTTTATCTGCCGAAAATCATCAAAATATTACTGACCTTTCATTTGATTACTTTTAGCTGGATATTCTTTAGATCTTCCAGTATCACGGAAGCGATTTATATCATTAAGCACTTGCTGCCTCCATTTATGACCGCTTACTCTGCGCAATGGTATTTTTTAAATTATTTCGATTCGGTCATGGGGATTGCGTTTCTTTTGGTCATGGACGTTCTGATCTCGAGGAATAAAAACAATAGTTTGAGGGATTATCTGATCCATTTGCCGATCACGGTTCGATGGTTGGCTTATATGGGTTTGACCTTAATCATAATGAATTTTGGAGTTGCCAAGGAAATTCCTTTTATATATTTTCAATTTTAATGAATATTTCATTTAAAAGATTTATATTGAAAATGTTGTTGTTTTTACTCTTCATTTTTTTAGGTCAGGCGATTATTGTTCAACCCAATTCAGAAAATACGAGCTTTCCAGAGAAAGATCTTCTGGATAAATATTTTGACCAAAAGACAGAAATCATTTATTTTGGGGATAGTTCGGTTTATTATAGCTGGGAAGAAGACAATGACAAGAGATCTATTCCGGATCGATTGCGCGAACTCATAAACAATCATTCCGTTGGTGAGATTTATTATCCTGCCTTCAGCACGGAAATTTATCAAGCATTTTGCGAATATATCATCAAGAAAGGAATGCATCCGCTGATGATTATTATTCCGATTAATCTGCGGAGTTTTTCGGCCGGATGGGATTTAAAACCTGATTATCAATTTAAGAAAGAGAAGTACTTCTTGAAGCATGGCAACCCGATTTCGACCATATTTTATCAACCTCTTACGATTTTTAGATTCTTTCAGCCGGATATTTCTTCCGCTCAATACGACCAAACGCTTGTTTATGATGGGGATCGTGCGGTTGGTACAATCAAGGAGTACGATTACCCCAATTATTACACTGCGTGGTCTGAAAAATGTTTGAAAAATATTATGGTTTTTCAATATATGAATTCGATTCCTGAAAATCATCGAAAAATTAAGGCCATGATGGCAACAGCGCGGATTTTAAAAGAAAACCATATTAAAGTACTCTTTTATATCACTCCCATCGATTATCAAACTGGGGTCAAATATCTTGGGAATCATTTTATGGATAGAGTTTCTGCTAACGAGACATCAATAAAATCCTTGCTTGTCAAAGAAGGGATTGAACCCCTTGATTTATTATTTGCTTTGCCAACTGAAGATTTCTATTGGGATCAGGGGAAAATCCCATGTGAGCATTTATATCCCATGGGGAAACAATATGTCGCTCAACAATTGGCCAATAGGATGAAAGGCGATTTGCCCCCCTAAGATGATAAAAATTCAATTTTGTGATATACTTTGAGTGGTACAATCAAAATTGAGGTATTGAAATGAAAAAGAATATTCTTATCGTTTTAATTTGTTTTATATTCTCAATCTTCGCTCCTGTTTACTCGTCATTCTCTGAAGACCAAGCCACTAAGGAAAAGATCGAAGCCAGAAAAAAGGCAAGACACGAAGAGAGTCTGAGATTGAAACAGAAAAGACAGCAGGAAAGAAAGAGAATCGTGGATATGAAAAAGAACTTGGAACAAAAGCGCAAGGATGCCGAGAAGAAGAATAAAGATCGAAGAAGCGGGAATAAATCTCGAAGAGGCTCCAGCACCCGGAGTCGATAACACGCAATAATCTCTCAATTTCAGTTTATTTCATTTCCCCAGAGAAGAGACTTTAATTTACTAATGTGCTCAATGGCAGAGCGGATCATTTCTGAAAAATTGAGATGTTAAACAAAAAGCGCTCCAATGATTACGACTATCAATGGACTTTTTACCTGCTAGTCGTATTCGCCCTGATCGCTTTCCTAACATTTTTCCCCGTTTTTAAATCCGAATTTCTTAATTGGGATGATGACACCCACCTCTATGATAATTCGTTGATACGGACCCTGGATTTGGCGAATTTGAAGAGAATATTCACCACAACAGTCAATGATACCTATATTCCATTAACGACCCTATCATTTGCCATCGAATATCATTTCTGGAAATTAAACCCATTTTTTTATCATTTGAATAATCTGTTGCTTCATATTGGTGTTACCAGTTTAGTATTATTGTTTGCTCTAAATCTGGGATTTTCTCTGAGGCCAGCCATTCTAGCAGGTGTTTTATTTCTTGTTCACCCCATGCATGTTGAATCGGTCGTTTGGGTAACTGAGAGAAAAGATGTTTTATACGCGATATTCTACATGCTTTCAATGCTGTGCTATCTTATTTATCTGAGAAACGAGAGCACTCGATGGAGATTTTTTTTGATAAGTTTGTTGCTGTGCAGTTTGAGTATCTTGGCAAAACCAATGGCCTTGAGCCTGCCTTTGATCTTGTTTTTGTGTGATTGGTATAAAATGCGAAAGTGGGCTCATTCGGCGCTCACGGATAAAATCCCATTTTTTTTAATTGTCATTCCGGTTACGTGGATGACATACTCTTTAAACGCAAGAATTCCATGGAAAAGTTTGTCTGACGCGATCTTGACTTGGATCTGGACCTTCTCTTTTTACCTTAGAAAATTTATTTTCTGTTGGGACCTGACCCCCTATTATGTATTACCTAAACCGGTCACAATTTTGAATCCGCCATATTTAACTGCTGTTTGTATTCTTGTGATTTTGCTGATTTCCATCTATCGATTTAGAAACAGCCGGGTCTTTCTTTTTTCAGTTTTATTTTATTTCTTGTCGATTTTTTTTCTGCTGCGCTTCGATGACCTTCGCGATACGAATATCGTTGCTGATCGCTTTATGTATCTGCCGAGTGTCGGTTTTTGTATTTTTATCGGGTATATTGTTGATCATCTGCTCGCAATCGATAGAGCCTTAAAATTGAAATGGACAGTTGTTCTCATGTTTTTTGCGTTGTTATCGCTGAAAACGAATTTGCAGGCGGGAATCTGGAAGGATAATATTACGTTCTGGAACTATGTGATTTCCAAAAACAATTATATTCCCCGGGCCCATAATCATCGCGGTGTTGCGCTCGTGGACAAAAAACGTTATGATTCAGCCATTGCGGATTTTTCACAGGCAATAAAATTGTTGCCTAATTACGCAAAGGCCTATTGTAACCGGGGAGATGTTTATGCGTTAATGGGAAAGAGAGATCTTGCATTACAGGATTTGACAAAAGCATTGGAAATTGACCCATTTTATGCCAGGGCCTATTCCAGTCGGGGGATACTTTACAGTAAAATGAACAGTTATGATTTAGCCATTCAGGATTTTACTCAAGCATTGAAAATCGATCCTAAATCAACGAAAGATTATAACAACCGCGGAATTACATACAAATTAAAAGGAGATTACCAGCACGCCATTGAGGATTATAGTCACGCCATATCGCTTAATCCGAATTTTTATGCAGCTTATCTCAATAGAGGCAAACTCCACAAGGTAAATGCAAAGTGGGATCTAGCTATTGAAGATTTCGCACATGCCATTATGTTAAATCCCAAACAGGTTCAGCCCTATTTTGAAAGAGCGAATATTTATGAATCTTTAAATCAACTGGATTTTGCGCTTGCCGATTATAACAGGGTCATCGCCGTTGATCCTCAGAACAGTATTGCCTATTATCAGAAGGCCGTAACTTATGAGAAAAAAGGTGACTCAGAATCGGCAACAAAAAATTTTCAAAAAGCAAAATTTCTGGGGTTCAACAAAAAATAAGCTAACGAAAGAGAGCCGATTGTGACCGAACATTCAATAGATCTTCAAGGGATTCCCTCTTATCAAAAGCGAAAGTTTGTTCCCGAAAATGTCTGCCTTTCCAACCGCGAAGAAATCATTAATTTATATAAAAAACTTCTCATCAGAGAAGTCCGCTCACAAGAAGAATTAGAGGCCTGGCTGGAAGATCGCTCAGAGCTGGATGCGGCATTTGATCAAGTCGGGACTATCTTGTATATCCAAATGACCTGTCAGACCGATCATTCTGAAAAGGCCGAGGCGTATAAAGAATTTATTCAATCGATTATCCCGGCCGTAAAACCTTTCATTGATCAATTAAATAAGAAATACTTGTCGTTGTGCAAACAATTTCCGTTGAATTCCAGATATTATGAAATCTATGACCAAACAATTCAGACGGATGTTGAATTGTTCAGGGATAAGAATATCGTGTTGCAGACGAAAATTGATCTTTTATCGCAACAGTATCAGACGGTATGCGGTGCCATGACGGTTGAATATCAAGGAAAATCCAGAACATTGGCCGAGATGGGAAAGTTTCTGCTGGAGCCCGACCGAACCATTCGTGAGACCGCTTGGCGTTTAATCGCACAGCGGCGATTAAAGGATAAAGAAGCATTGGAAAGGATTTTTTCTGAAATGTTATTTGCTCGAAATCAAATAGCGCATAATGCCGATTGTCCAAATTTCAGTGATTATCAGTTTCGTGTTTATCATCGGTTCGATTATACGCCACTGGAATGTAGGCAATATCATCAATCGATTAAAAATTTGGTTCTCCCTTTATGGAAGACAGTTCTTGAAAGGCGGCAAAAGAATCTCGGATTAAAAGAATTAAGACCATGGGATTTGCAGGTTGACCCGATGGGGCATTCTCCTCTGAAACCATTTCAAGAGGTGGGGGATTTGATGACAAAGGTTCATCAAATATTCTTAAAACTTGATGCAAATTTAGGAGCACAGTTTAAAGAAATGATGAACTTACGATTGCTGGATTTAGCTAGCCGCAAGGGAAAAGCCCCTGGAGGTTACCAGAGTACACTTGCGGAAGCGAGAAAACCTTTTATTTTTATGAACGCGGTTGGCATTGATCAGGATGTCAAAACACTTTTGCATGAAGGGGGGCATGCCTTTCATGCCTTAGCCGCCGCCGGGCAACGATTATATCTTTATCGTCACGCGCCGATGGAGTTTTGTGAGATCGCTTCCATGAGCATGGAGTTGCTGGGAGAAGAACAACTTGATGTTTTTTATAATGATCATGATATAAAGCGTTCAAGGCTTAATCATTTTGAAGATATTATCGAAATTTTGATCTGGGTTGCGTTGATTGACGCGTTTCAATTTTGGATCTATGAACATCCCGCGCATTCGCCAGAAGAACGAAAAAAAGTCTGGCTGACCTTATATCAAGAATTTAACGGGGATGGCGTTGATTGGTCGGGAATCGAAGAGGAGAAAGCTTATCTTTGGCATCGGCAATTACATATTTTTGAAGTACCGTTTTACTATATTGAATATGGAATCGCTCAATTGGGCGCTTTGCAACTTTGGCTGAATTATAAGAAAAATCCGCAGAAAACATTAAACAGCTATCGGGAGAGTTTAATCTTAGGAGGATCGCAAGGATTACCGGAATTATTTCAAACGGCAGGGATTCATTTTGATTTTTCCGAGAAGACCATTGCTCCGCTTATAAGCGCTGTCAATAAGGAATTAGAGCGGCTTTCCGTTTAAAAATCTTAATGAACTGGCGCATTATTCATGCTTGGCGTATTCTTGGAAAACTTGCAGGCTAATTAATTTTTTATCGTAAAGTTCGGTGAGACAAGTTTTGAGCGTATACATCCCCAACGCCCGCCCGGTTTGCAAAATGGTCCGCACCTGATTGTATCTTCCTTCCCGGACTAAATTCCGAATGGCGTTGTTGGCGACCAACAGCTCAGTCGCTAAAATTCGATTGCCGTCTTCTCCAGGAATAAGCACTTGATAAAGAATGCCGACTAAAGATGAAGCGACTTGTTGACAGATACTTGCCGCTTGCTCGGGAGGAAACATATTGACCAATCGTTCAATGCCCTGAATTGTATCGGGGGCATGGACAGTCGATATAACGAGATGTCCTGTTTCTGCCGCGCGCATAGCTGCGATGAGACAGCTGCCATCTAGGATTTCTCCAACTCCGATGACATCTGGATCTTGCCGGAGCGTTCGTTTGAGGGCTTCTGCATAAGATGAGGTATCGCTGCCTAATTCCCGTTGCTTCACAATACCGCGTTCACTTTTTAAGGTGTATTCAATAGGATCTTCGACCGTGATCACAACGCGTTCCTGTGTTTTATTGATATAATCAACCATCGCTGCCATCGTTGTGGTTTTTCCCGCTCCGGTTGTTCCAGCAATCAGAAAGAGTCCTGATTTTTCCCGGCACAAACGTTCCATCGATTCAAATGGTAACCCTAAATCCGTAAAAGATTTTGTTTGCGTAGGAATACTGCGCAGGGCCGCTTCTAAAAAGCCCTTTTGGAAATGTAAATTCACCCTAAATCGGGAACGGATATCCGGAGAGAAGGCAAAATCTAACTCCCTGTGTTTTTCTAAAAAGTCGATTTGGGGCAAAGTCAGAAGTGGATAGATCATGGCGGCGACATGCCCATCTTGAATCATATCAGCGGCCATGGGCAGGATCCGGCCGTCTAATCGAACCATGGGAGGTCGTCCCACCGTTAAATGGAGATCCGAGGCATTCGCTTTAGTCACTTGCTCCAGCAAAGTATAGAGATTCATCTTTTCTAAGGAACTGATGATTAGAGATTTTTCCTCATCAGAAATTTCAAAAAACGACGCGCCGATCAAATATTCATCCCTACGAATATTTGATTCGATCCGTACGACTTTAATTTTAGCTTTAAGGGGGAGTTTGCGGCCTGGGAGATGGATTTCGACCAACAGGATTGTGCCCAATGGATAAATATGCGAAGCTGTAAAGGCGATCCCGCTCGCACTTAAATTTTGACTATGAATTTCTAACCCGCGTCCAGTAGCCTTTTCATCTTCGGTCTCCCAGCACATGACTGGGATTCGGACTTTTCTGCGGCCAGAATTGCGTTTTTCAATAAATTCTGTCATAAATAGTTGAACTTCCTAAATATCCACTTTATTTGGAAATGAATACTTTATTATACAATAAGTAATTTTCATTGCAACGGAATATCTAAGATTTATACGTAGTTGAGTGGAAAATATCCGTTTCTATCGTACTGACTTTGTTTTGGTCAAATAGCCAACAATAGCCAACAATGTTAAGTTGTCTTATCCTGGCATAAGATGTTATACTTTTATCCTAAAGGTAGTTGAGATCGGATCGAATTTGATTGTGTTAAAATATGACAAAAAAGACAATCTTGTTCCATTATATACTGATGAATAAATCCGGGAAGAAGCTGGATACTTCCCTTGGAAGAGACCCGCTCATCATGATTGAGGGAAACGATACAACAGCTTTTCCCTGCTTAAATAAACACCTTTGGGATTTGAAACCCAACGAACGCAAGCGCATTGCTCTATTGGCCCATGAGGCGTATGGATACCGAAATGAGGAACTTGTGATTCGTATCCCCCGCACAAGATTACCAGCGATTTCACTAAAAGTTGGCGATACGGTTGAAGTCAAAGAACGTGAGGATACCATCGCCCAGATCATGACGATCACCGAAATTACACCAGCTCATTTAACTCTTGATGGAAATCATCCTTTAGCTGGGCAAGATTTAGTTTTTGATCTCCACATCTTGGATGTTCGAGAAGCAACCCCTCAAGAAATCACTGAAGCCCGGTCAATCAATATAGAAGGCACTCCAGAATAAACATCTCCGCAATATCTATTTGGATAAATTTTTCACTGAAGTGCCATTAAGCAAAACAATAAGGACTGTCGCTAATGGAAAAAAGTGTAAGATGAGGCGGGGCGTCGTTGTATAACTTTTCTCCCCTGAAATCCAGAAAAAATTCGTGGTCAAAACGGATTGAAGGAAATAAAGTGCAAAAAAGAGAAATAGCGCAGAGAATAAAACACGGATTTCAATGATTTTTTTGATCCTTTCCACATTGAAAAGACTAAATAATAAAATCAACCAAACGATATTCCAGTTATAACTTAGGAAGAGGGTATCAATGAATTCAGTGATCGTTAAAAACAGGCGATTTATGCAGCCGGAGGTAAAATCAAATTGTGTCTTTTCTTGCATGTTCACGTGCGCTAGAAATTTGTATGCTATATAAAAAAAGGCAATTCCAAAGCTAGGCATGAAAAATTTGAGAAGGAGAACAATCTTGTCTTTGATTTGATAAGTTTTATCTTGAAATAAAATCAGAACAATCAGTGATAGATAAACAAACAGGTAAGCTAATCCCTCAAGTTTGGTAAAAGTCGCAATTCCAGCAAAGACAGAAGAAATGATTAAGAAAGAAGATTCTTTATTGATTCTCCAGAGTAACAAAAAGAAAATAGCGCTGCAGGTGTAATAGAGCAGAGTTAGGTCGCGGTAGGCGATGGTCGAATGAATAATCAATAAATTTGAGGACATTAATAGCAATAGACCGAAGAGAGACCAACGTTTATTCGCAAAGTACCGGAGAAAGAAATATTGAATCCTCAAATAGGCAATTAATGTTATTGGAAAAATAATTTTCGGTAACTGTTCATCCCAACTTGTTAAATTCAAAACGACCCAAGTAAAGGCCAGTTCAATATGTAGAGGGTAAGATGGGTGCGGCAGATATTTTAATCCATCCAGTGCCCGCTCTAGAAAGAGCAGTTTTGATTTGAGCACCGTTGCTTCGAGTTCATCCCAGGTATAAATTGGTACCGTTATTGCCCTCCAGAAAATATAAATTAAATAATATCCGATATAGATTGATATTCCAACTTTAATCCAGTCGATCCCATTTTGAGCGAAACTAGATGTATTGTTTGAGATCATTTTAAATTTTCTTCTCGAGTCGGTAAAATTTAAATATAAAAAAAATAATGTTAGCGAAAATAAAGGTAAATAAATGCTAATAAAATCGAATTTAATCCTGAAGATTAATAAGATTAACATCCAGTGTGTTAGAATGCCCATGCCTAAACCCCAGGATAAAGCGAGATTCGTAAAAAGATCCAAGGGGTTTTTGCGAAACAGATAACTTGTAATTGCAAATCCAAGTATTAGGGGAATGGAAATCGATTGAATGGTTAATAACAGATTCAATATCATTTTAACTTGGTCCTTTTGCGAATCCCAATGAGGCTATGTTGATCAAATGAAGCTAAATACTCGAAATCCTTTGGAATGGCTTTTGTGGGATTAGATTTAGCAAAAATAATGAGCGCATCCGGAATAGCAGGATTGTCATGCTGGTAACTGTCTTGTCCCGGGATGGGTTTAATCGTAATGGGATAAAGGAAATATCCTAAAACAATTTGTTTATAAAAAGCCACTTCGCTGTGTTCGATATCCATGTCAGTGACAAATAACCCTAAATGTTTTCCGGGAAGATGTCGATGACAGAACACAGAAAAATCATATAGTTCCCTGTAAGTTTGGGAATATTTTTCTTCTATGACTTTTCCCGCCAGTGAATCAAACGCTTGAGAGAAATATTTAAAATGTCCAATCCACTGGAGACCCAAAAGAAAAATGAACATGCCTATGCTTACTTTAAGACTATGATTGGCAAAAGGCAGAGGGTTTGAATAGTATTTCTGCAAGAAAGGGATTCGATCTAAAATTTTGAAGCCGATGATGATTGAAATGATGATTAGATAGATGTAGATATTAAAATTTTGATTGTTCAAAAGAAATAATGTGCAATTATTGATGTCGGAATAATTCAGAGACATAATAATTCGATTGAAAAAACTTAAGAATTGGAAATGTTCGTTAAACGCGATGAGGAATAAAAAAAATACGGTGAGAAGGTGAATTAAAAATATTCCGTAAATTGGGGATGGGTATTTTTTCTCCTGATTCTGTTCGTCCATGAAGTTTTAGGTATAGAAAATAACCTTGAACCCATTTAATATAAAATTATAAATGGCGTTCGATGTGTCCGGTTATTTTCTCAAATTTCGGTTCTGGCTTCACAAGCTTACGGCCAAAACAGATTCCCATATTTTCATAAAACGGAACCAATTGCAGATCGACAAAGCGTTGTTTGATTGCGTCTTCCGTTTTCATGTAACGGATTTTGTTACCACTGATTCCAACAACGGTCACACCTGCAATCTTATTGGACAAAAGCATGACCGCTGCTGCGCCGGCTTCTTTGCCAAAATTAACATCATAAGCGGAGGAATGACCAGCCCGCACCAGATGTCCGGGGATGACGGAACGGACTTCAGGGATTTCATAAATTCCTTTCACATACATTTTTTCCCGTTTCATAAGATCAATAATACTCGGATCTTTTTTAAATCGTTTGGTCAATTCCTGGCAGACGTATCTGGACGCACCAGCCAAGCGCTTATGCCCGAAGGCATCGACTCCGGCCGATTCATCGAAAATTTCAGAGCCAGAGGCATCCTTAAGACCTTCGGCAACGACAATCAAATAGGTTCCTGACTTGACAGCGCTTTCAGAAATCCTTTGATAGAATCGAGTTTTGACATGTTGATAGAGGATATCAAAATCGACCGGAATCTCTGGAATGAGAACCGCGTCGGCATCGGATGCGATTCCTCCTCGAAACGCCGTATGTCCGGCATAACGCCCGAAAACTTCCATGACAATGATCCGGCTATGGGTGTTGCCCGTTGTTTTAATTTCATCGGCGAAATTTGCAATACGGGCGATGGTGGAATCTGCACCGACCGAATAGGTCTGTAAATCCAGATCCATGGTTTTGGGAGCATGATCGCACTGGATTCCATGTTGAGTCAGATCCACCATGACACTTCCGGAATCATCTCCGCCGCTGATGACCAAACCTTCAATCCCAAATTTTTTTAAGCCGTCTTGGATCCGATTATATTTATTTTCATCTTCGATGCGTTTGATTTTAACGCGAGAATGTCCAGCTTCCGAGCCCGCCAGTTTAGAATTGATCCAGTCCGTCCGTTGAGGCGTTAGTTCAACCAAATGATCAAATTCGACTAAATTGTATAACCCGGCATAACCATTCGGAATGATAAAACAAGAAATTCCCAGGGAATGCGCCATTTGGGCCGCACCTTTGATCACGGCATTTAATCCTCCGCAATCCCCCCCGCTTGTAATAATCCCTATTTTTTTCATCTGAAAACTCCTTTAATCCATAATTCCATTCCCAAGGAGAGGTGTGCTCGTTAATCAAACAGCAAAAGTTGGAAGTTAAAGAGTAGCATAAGCCACACATGAAATCAAATACAAAGACATTCATCGTGATTTAGATTTGGCCTTGTTCAACATCTCATGAGCATGGGAAACAGAGATGTTGGTTTCGTTTTCCCCGCTCATCATTTTGGCGATTTCTTTGACTCGTTCTTGGGCATTTAATAGCTGGACTTGAGTGATCGCGCGTCCATTTCTGACCGCTTTATTGATTTTAAAGTGATGCTCTCCAAAAGACGCAATTTGCGGGAGATGAGTAATCAAGATGACCTGGCGATTTTGCGCGAGTTCGTTCAATTTCGTCCCAGTGATTGTCCCTAGACGACCGCCAACTTGAGCGTCGATTTCATCGAATATTAATACGGGAATCGGATCGACCTTGATCAGGGCTTTTTTCATGGCCAGCATCAGACGGGCGGCTTCACCTGAAGAAATAATTTGAGAGAGCGGCTTGAGCTCTTCACCGGCATTGGGACTGATATAGAAAGTGATTTTGTCCTGTCCGTAAGGATTGAGATCCATTTTTTCAATGCGGCATTCGAATTTGACATGCGCGATCCCTAGTTCTATTAATTCGTTTTCAATCGTTTTTTCAAGCTGGGTTGCGGTTTTCTTGCGGACCTGAGTCATTTGTTTGGCTACGACGGTTAATTTCTCAATCGAATCGTTTAAGGCCTGACGCAGTTGGTTGTCGTTGTATTCGTAATTTTTGATGGTTTGATATTTTTTAACCGCTCCAGCGTAAAACTGTTCGATCGCCTCAAAAGACGGGCCGTATTTACGTTTGATATCTTCATAGAGATCGCATTTTTTGTTGATGTCCCGGGCTTCTTCCGGCTGGAAAGAAATTTGGTCAAGGTAAGAACCTAGTTTTGCAACAAGGTTTTGAATATGATCCTGGATCGTGTTCAGAGATTCCATATAAGAGGTGGTTTGGGGATCGATTTGGTTGAGTGTCCGCAGCGGATGAAAAATCCGTCGGATTAATTCACTGACGCCGGATTCTTCGTTGTTTAGATCGTTAAGAGCGGCTGAAGCGTGTTCATAAAGTTTTTCAGCGTTGTTGATCCGGCTTTGCGTATTGACTAATTCTTCATATTTATCCTGGGACAAAGGGACTTGCTGTAGCTCGGCCAGTTGATGCTCGAGCAAATTGATATCCCGTTCTTTGGATTGCCCCAGTTCATTTAAGTCCGTGAGTTCATTCTGTAATTGAACATAATGGGTGTAAAGCAAGTCATAATTCGATTTGAGTTCATCCAATGGAGACAGTTTGTCCAGCATGGCGCGATGGGACTCTTCGGTAAAAAGCATTTGATGGTCATGTGGCCCATGAAAATCAACAAGATAATTGCCGATGTCTTTTAATTGGGCAATGGTCAGGGCAAAACCATTGATCTTGATTTTATTTTTTCCATCGGGCAAATGAACGCGATGGATGATCAATTGCGTTTCATCTTCGGTCAGATAGGATTTAAAGATGTCCTGATCCCGGAGTTCCTTGGAAAGATCAAAGGCGGCTTCGACGATACAGGGGAGTTGCGGATCTCGGATTTGTGAAGACGCAAGCCGGTCTCCAAGTACATAACGTAGTGCATCGATCACGATGGATTTTCCGGCGCCTGTTTCGCCGGTCAAAACATTGAGTTGCGAGGCAAATTCCAAGGACAATTTTTCAATCAAGCCAAAATTTTGGATCGTTAATTGGGTCAGCATGATATTGTTAGTAAATAGAATATTACCGGAAAATTAGAAATTATCGTATCAAATATTCATTTTTTTGTGAAGGAATTTTCTGGTCTTAGCGCAGGGCGTGTTCAGTTGAAAAATACTTTAAATGCTTATTAATTGTTAGACATTTTATAGTATAATTTTTTAGTTCATTAAATCCTGATTTTGTGGAGTGTCTGTTTGATCATGATGTTCATTCCATGAGGATTTTAATAAAACATGAGGAGGCCTTGAATTAACCCGATGTTCTATTGCCACGATGATCCTTGGCGTAATATTTCCCAATTGTCTCACGAAGAAATATTGCGAATACAAAATAATAAACTCTACAGCTTTATAAACCAGCAGCTTTATCCTTTTAGTCCATACTACCGCAATTTATTCGATTACCATAAAATCAATCCCAGAAAAATAAAATCAATGCATGATCTGCGGTGTGTTCCATTTATCTCCAAGTCCGATTTTATTCCTTCTCCAACACAACCGGAAAAATTTAAGGATTTTATTCTGCAGCCTGATCAAGAGACGATCAGGAAATATTGGCCGAAGGATAAAGTCGCTCAATTAGCGCTGCGGTCAATTTTGAAAGGTCCTGAGCGTATGCGTGAAGCGCTCGGCCAGGAATATCGCCCGGTTTTTATGACCTTCACCACCGGAACAACCAATACACCGGTTTCGTTTTTGTATTCCAGCTACGATGTCAACAACCTCGGTTTATACGGTTCCAGGATGATTCGATTATTCAAGATTCAACCGACCGACCGGATCGTTAATATATTTCCTTTTGCGCCGCATCTCGCTTTTTGGCAGGTGGTGTTCGGAGGACTGTCTTCGAGTATTTTTATCCTCAGCACGGGAGGTGGAAAAGTTTTGAGTTCGGAAGGAAACATCAACGCGATTCTGAAAATGAAACCATCCGTCATCTTAGGTGTTCCAAGCTATATTTATCATTTGTTACGCCTGGCTCAGGAAAAATCCTGCAAAATGGATTTCATTAAGAAAGTTATATTGGGCGCGGCGGCGGTCACCGAACCGTTTAAACAAAAACTTTTAAGTCTTTTAACGGCGATGGGGGCAACCGATGTCTCCATTTTCGGGACGTACGGTTTTACGGAAGCGCGGACAGCCTGGGCCGAATGTCCAACGACACCCGGGATTTCTAGCGGGTATCACCTTTATCCAGACAAAGAGATCATTGAAATCATTGACCCGAAGACCGGAGAAGTCAAAAGGGAAGGAGAGGATGGAGAGATCGTTTATACCTCATTGGATTCCCGCGCCAGTTCGGTGATCCGCTTTCGCACCGGGGATTTTGTCAAAGGCGGCGTGACGTATCAACCCTGCCCGTATTGCGGGCGGAAAGTTCCGCGACTATCCAGCCAAATTAGCCGCATCTCGGATATCACCGGCTTACAACTTTCCAAGATCAAAGGGTCTCTGGTGAACCTTGACAACTTTTCTGCTGTTTTGAGTGAATTCGAACCGATCCAGGAGTGGCAGATTGAAATCCGTAAAAAAGACAACGATGCCCATGAAATTGATGAGTTGATCGTATTTGTCGCGGTCAAGGATCATACCGATAAATGTCGTCTGGCGGAAGATTTAAAGAAGAGGATCTTGCTATGCACAGAAGTTTCACCGAACGCAATCGTTTTTTCCTCTTTACCGGAGATTGTAAAGCGTTTAGAATTAGAAACAGCTTCCAAAGAAAAAAGAATTTTGGATTCGCGACCCAAGGCGTAATCGTTCACCAGAATTAGTAAGGAAGGATTTTGGTTATATGGAACGCATCGCAATTATACAGGGAATAAGAACTCCATTTTGTAAAATGGGATCGTCTCTCTCTGAGCTCAATGCCCAAGATCTGGGCCGGATCGCTTCCAGAGAATTGATTGAACGGTTTAATATAAATGTCAAAATTATTGATGAAGTGATCTTTGGGAATGTCTCTCAGCCGCCGGACGCAGCCAATATTTCGCGGGTCATTGCGTTGTTGAGCGGGATCCCCCTCACAACGCCGGCATTTAGTGTTCATCGCAATTGCGCGTCGGGTCTGGAATCCGTCGTAACCGCGGCACTTAAAATTCAATCGGGTGATATCAGTTGTGTTTTAACCGGTGGAACGGAATCCATGAGCAATATTCCTTTTTTTCTGACTAAAAAATTACAGGACATCATCTTTCAATTTAACAGGTCCAAAACCTTTCTGGAAAAAATACAGACTTTATCGAAGGTTCGTTTAGCATACCTTGAGCCGAAGATTGGACTTAATTTGGGATTAACCGATCCTGTTTGTGGTTTGAATATGGGCCAAACTGCGGAAGTCCTGGCCAAAGAATTCGGGATTACCCGTGAGGAGCAAGACCAGTTTGCTTTACGAAGCCATCAACGCGCGATCGCGGCCAGAGAAATTTTAAAGGAAGAAATGGTCGCGGTGATTCCGCCGACCCGTTATGAAACCGCTGTTGAGTTTGATAATGGTCCGCGGGAAAACCAAACCATGGAAGCGTTGGCGAAATTGAAACCGATTTTTGATAAACATCTCGGAACGGTCACCGCGGGTAATGCAAGCCAGGTCACCGATGGCGCGGTTGCGTTATTGGTGATGAGTGAGCGAAAGGCTAGAGAGTTACAGTTGGAACCGTTAGGATTCATTCGGGCCTTCGCTTTCGCCGGTGTGGAACCGGAACGGATGGGCATCGGTCCGGCGCATGCCATTCCAAAAGTTCTAAAAAAAGCAGGGCTTCCCCTGAAAGAGATCCAGGCTTTCGAAATCAATGAAGCCTTTGCCACTCAGGTTTTGGCCTGCATGAAAGCCCTGGCCAGTGATCGGTTCGCGCAGGAGTTCGGATTTACGGGTTTTACTGGGGAAATCAATCCTGCGGGTTTGAATGTCAACGGAGGGGCCATTGCGTTAGGTCATCCGGTGGGAGCGACCGGCGGACGACTCATCCTGACGATGCTCAAACATTTAAAACGGAACAATCTGCACTTAGGTTTAGTGTCTTTATGCGTTGGTGGCGGCCAGGGCGCTGCCATGATTTTGGAACGTTAAGATAAAATAATTTTATGCCAGTCACCTTTCGAACTGAAAATCAATTGGGGGTTATAGAATTCAATCATCCTGATTCCAAAGTGAATCTGTTGACCGCGGATTGTTTGAAAAAATTGGATTTGATCTTGGAAGAGGTCAAAGAAAAGGAAGATCTCAAGGCCATCCTTCTTGTGAGCGGGAAAAAAGATGTTTTTATCGCGGGGGCGGATATTAAAGAAATTGAAAAGATCACGCAAACCAACGAAGGTGAAGACAAGGCGCAGGCTGGTCAAAAAGTGTTTAACAAGCTCGAAGATTTAAAAGTCCCAACCATTGCGGTCATCAATGGGGTGGCGCTCGGTGGAGGATGCGAATTGGCCCTGGCCTGCCGTTATCGCATCGGGACCTTCAATCCGAAGGTCAGGATTGGTTTGCCCGAAGTCAATTTAGGGATACTTCCCGGATTTGGAGGCACCTATCGTTTGCCCAAAACGATTGGACTTTCTGAGGCTTTAAAAATTATTTTAGCCGGGAAGGTTATATCGGGAATGGAGGCTTACAAGATCGGCCTCCTTGATCGATTGTTTCCGCAAGTTGGAATCCATGAGCAGCTTTTAAAATTTATCGACGAGATCCTTTCTTCAAAGAAAACAAAAAGAAATCAATCCCGGAAAGGATTCCTCAATGCATTTCTTGAGAAAAATCCTTTGGGCCGGGCGATTCTTTTCGACCAAACACGCCGCATGGTTTTGCAAACCACGAAAGGATTTTATCCGGCACCGCTGAAAGCCTTGGAGGTGATTAAAAATAATTTTGGATTGAACCGCAACCAGGCCTTAAAAGCGGAAGCCAAAGGATTCAGCGAGCTGGTGATTGGATCGATCTCCAAAAATTTGGTTAAGGTTTTTTATTTAACCGAAAAATTCAAGAAATATATGCCGCCGGGAACCGAAAATATTTTGCCTAAGCGCATTGATCAATGCGCGGTGATCGGGGCCGGTGTCATGGGCGGTGGGATCGCGCAGCTTTTGACCCAGAAAGGTGTTTGGGTCCGCATGAAAGATATTGATTATAAATTAATCGGCAATGGATTGAAGACCGCAGAAAAAATTTACAAAGAAGCGGTAAAAAAGCGAAAGCTCAAGCCCCACGAAGTGAAACGCAAAATGGCCCAAATCACAACCTCGATCGATTATTCCGGATTTAAGAGTGTCGACATGGTGATTGAGGCGGTCGTTGAAAATCTCGAGATAAAAAATAAAATTTTTAAGGAATTCAGCAATGAAGTCTCTGATAATGTGATTTTATGCACCAACACTTCGTCGTTACCGGTCAGTGCGATGGCGCAGGCGACCCGTCATCCAGCCAACGTCGTTGGCTTTCATTTTTTCAATCCGGTTCATCGCATGCCTTTGATTGAGGTGATTAAAACTCCGTTTACTTCTGCTGAGACATTGGCGACCGCCTTTCAGTTTGCCCGACGGTTAGATAAAACCCCGATTTTGGTCAATGATTCTGCGGGTTTTTTGATCAACCGCATTTTACTTATTTATATCAACGAAGCCGGCCGGCTTTTAGAAGAAGGATGGAAGATTCAAACGATCGATCAGATCATGACGGATTTCGGTATGCCGATGGGACCATTGACCTTGTCTGATGAGGTTGGACTTGATGTGGGGATCAAAGTGTTGCATATCCTGGAACAAAGTTTTGGAGCCCGTTTTAAAGCGGCCCAGATTTTTGAAAGGGTTTACAGCAATGGTCTTCTGGGCAAGAAGATGGGAAAAGGATTTTATATCCACCCCATGGAAAGTCGACGTAGCAAGATTTTAAAGAGAATAGCGAATAAAGAAATTGAGAAAATTTTAGGGACTCGTTCTGCGCAGGTTCTCGATCATGACGAGGCCCGCAAGCGCATGTTGTATTTGATGGTGAATGAAGCGGCGATGTGCTTGGAAGAAAAGATCGTAGAAGATGTCGATACGGTTGATCTGGGGATGATTATGGGCACTGGATTTCCTCCTTTCCAAGGCGGATTGATCCGGTACGCTCAAGAGATCGGGATCGACAAGATCATTGAGGATCTGAACACTTTTCAAGACAAATTTAAATCGGACCGCTTTAAACTCTGTGCGCATCTCGCAAATTTAGCATAAAGGATCGAATATGTTGAAAAAAAAATTATTGAAAAAGAAAAGTTGTATAAGACTCATTTTGTTACTCGTGATGCTGATTTCTGTATGCATCCGCTGCGGTTCTAACGGAAATTTTAAAGTTTATCAAAATTCGAATTATCGTATAAAAATAAAATATCCTAAAAATTGGACATTACAAGAGAATCGGGATGGGGCGGTCGTTGTTTTTATGGCACCGCGGGAAGTGCCCGTTGATGTCTTTCAAGAAAACGTGAATATCGTGGTCCAGGATTTATCCGGTCAAGTCATCACCCTGCAGCAATACACCGCCACCGCGATCAATCAATTGACCAGAGTTTTTAAAAGCGTCAAGATCCTTGATTCAGGCCCAACCTATTGGGGTGGAAAACCAGCGCATAAGGTGGAGTATATCATGCAAGCGAATGTCTCGTTGCGATTGATGCATATCTGGATGATCAAAGGGAAAAAAGCGTATCAATTTACCTTTGCCGCTGACGCCGACCGCTATGATGAATACATGGAAACCGTCCAGACCATGATCAATTCTTTTCAGGTGAATTGATTCGCATGAATCCACATTTCGCATTGCCTCAGAAAGTAAAACCATCCTGTTCGGTTTTTGGAGAGTGCGGCGGGTGTCTTTATCAGGACATTCCTTACACGGAAGAATTGAGATTAAAAGAAACGAACCTGCAAAATCTTTTTCGCTCTCAGCTCAAGCTGAATGACGATTGCTTTGAACAAATTCTTCCTTCGCCGCAAGAATATGCGTATCGTAATCGTCTCGATTTGAAGTTGCTTAGAACCAAACAGGGAGAGATTGTGATGGGATTTTCTCCAACGGGACGCTATCGTGTGGTTCAAGTCGATTCCTGCCCGATTGCCCGGCAAGAGATCTCGGAGTTTCTGCCGGAATTAAAAAAACAGGCGATCACGAAGCTGACCGGGAAGTACCGCGTCGCAAATCTGGTGGTGCGTTCCGGAGACGAAAAAAATGTTTCCTGGGGAGGGATCGGCCGGAATTCTTTGCAATTACAATCGGGACGTTATTTCTGGACCGAGCTTGCAGGGAAAAAAATATTCTACTCATTGGATACATTTTTTCAGGCGAACCTTTCGATTCTTCCGCTGGTGATGGAAAGGATCAGAAAGCTCAGGATTTGGGACAAGAAGACTGTTTTGTTTGATCTATATGGCGGGGTCGGACTATTTTCCGTTGTTTTAGCCGATCAGGTCAAAAAAGTAATTTTGATCGAAGAATCGATTGCCTCTTTGCAAGTCGCCCACTTTAATAAGCATTATCATAACTTGGATCAACTCGAAATTATCCCGGGGAAGGTTGAAGATCGACTGGAAGCTTTTTTGGAAAAAGAATTTCACAATATTATTTTTATCGATCCTCCGCGCTGCGGAGTAAGTCCTACGGTTCTGGAAATCTTAAAGAAGTTAAATCATCTGCACTGCTTGCTTTATTTATCCTGTGATCCGCAGTCGCTGGTTCGGGATCTGAAAGGTTTCTTAAAAGAGCGCTGGCAGATTATAAGAGTATTTCCTTTTGATTTTTTTCCTAAAACAAAGCATGTTGAAACCTTAGTCATTTTAAGTAAAACAAAGGTGGAGGTTTAGAATGAAAGCGGATAAAATTCCCTACGAGAAACAGATTTTTGTTTGCACCAACGATAAGAAAGGTGAAAAACCCAGTTGTGGCGATCATAAGGGGGAGGAAATTTTTACCGAATTACGAAAAATCGCTAAAGACCGCGGCCTTCATCCCCGAATTCGTGTCGCTCAGGCCAAATGCCTCGGACAATGCAATATGGGCGTTAATATGATGGTTTATCCGGACAATGTCTGGCACAACGGGATTCGTTTGGAAGACATTGGCACGATTGCAGAGAAATATTTGCCTCAAGGGAAATAGAAGAGTTCAATCATAAAAAATAAAAATAGAACACAGCATTGATTTTTACGATTAACACTTTATAATCTTAATTGACAAACTTCCTTCTTTAAACAATTAAGAAAAACTCAATAGACTTCTCGCTATTCAACTTTGTCTTGGGCAAGGAAAAGACCACTAAAACGAAGAGGAGAACGCATGAGTTTGTTTGATAAGAATATCAGTCAGGAAAAACGCGAATCGTTGGAGTTAGCGGAAGCTTCGCGCGAAAGCGAATGGCGATATCCCAGTTTTGCTTTAAAACTTTTTCACGGTGTTCTTGATTGGTCGTTGATCCATCCTTTTCCCATTCAGTCCGAACAAGACCGCAAAGAAGGCGACGAATACTTAGCGCAATTAAAGAAATTTTTAAAAGAAAATCTGGATCCCGATGAAGTCGATCGAACAGGAATAATCCCGCCCCAGGTGATCGATGGTCTCGCCAAGCTCAAGGCCTTTGCGATTAAAATTCCGAAAGAATACGGCGGTTTGGGTTTTAGTCAGACAAATTATTGCCGGGCGATCCATTTGGTTGCGAGTTTTTGCGGATCAACGGCTGTGTTGCTTTCGGCGCATCAAAGCATTGGCGTTCCGCAGCCTTTAAAACTTTTTGGAACCGAAGAACAAAAGAAAAAATATTTCCCGCGATTTGCCCAAGGGACGATCTCGGCATTCGCTTTGACCGAACCGGAGGCCGGTTCCGATCCCCGCCGGATGACGACCACTGCGACTCCGATCGAAGGCGGAAAACATTTTCTGCTCAATGGAGATAAATTATGGTGTACCAACGGATTGATTGCCGGTGTCATTGTGGTGATGGCTGTGACACCGCCCAAAATCATTAAAGGCAAAGAACAAAAGCAAATCACCGCTTTTATTGTTGAAACCAATTCTCCGGGCTTTGAAATTGTTCATCGTTGTCAATTTCTGGGATTGCATGGCATCCAAAATGGACTGTTGCGTTTTAAAAATGTCAAAGTCCCTCGAGAGAATATTATTTTGGGTGAGGGAGAAGGATTGAAGTTGGCTTTAACCACGTTGAATACCGGCCGGTTGACTCTTCCGGCGGCCTCAACCGGAATCGCGAAATGGTGCTTGCATGTAGCACGACAATGGTCCGTTAAACGAAAACAATGGGGCGCGGCCATCGGGGAACATGAGAGCATCGGATTGAAGCTCGGTTATATCGCCAGCCATACGTTTGCGATGGACGCGATGAGCTGGCTGACCTCCGCCATGGCGGATGATAAAAATAAAGATATTCGTCTGGAAGCCGCGATCGCTAAATATTTTTGCACGCTGCATGCCTGGAAGATCGTGGATGAAACCATGCAGATCCGGGGAGGGCAGGGCTACGAACAATCGTCTTCACTGCGTTCCCGCGGGGCGGATTATTATCCGGTTGAACGCGTTTTAAGAGACACCCGGATTAATCTTATCATTGAAGGGACATCGGAGATCATGCATCTTTTTATCGCTCGAGAAGCGCTGGATCCTCATTTGAGCCGATTTAAGAAACTCATTGATCCGCATGTACAACTCCCCGCGAGAATAAAAACATTTTTGTCCGTTGGCATGTATTATGTGCAATGGTATTTGAAATTGCTTTTGCCTAATCACTTTTCTTCGAATCTCACCAGTTTGCCGGAGATTTTGGTGGAACACATGATCTATGTGCAGAATTCAAGTAAGCGTTTGGCCAGAACCACTTTTCATCAGATGATCAAATATCAGCAAAAACTCGAAGCGAAGCAAAGTGTCCTGAACCGCGTTGTTGAGATCGGAACGGATTTGCTCGCAATGAGCGCAACCTGCTCCTATGCGAATCATCTCGTTAAAAATTCTAAACATACCCAAGGGACGATTGATTTGGCAGATTTATTCTGCCGGGAAGCAAGAAAACGGATTGAATTGAATTTTAAGGAAAATTGCCAGAATACCGACCGCAAAAATATTGCTGTTGCGCATCGGGTGATGGCCCAAGAAATCGAATGGCTCGAGAGCGATATTATAAAATAGAGCGGTATCTCCCATGGAATCTCCGATAAACGGTCTCTCCAAGATCATCAATAAATTTTCGATCATCAAGCAAATTCCGATTTTTAATAATCTCAATTGGTTTCAATTGCACATGATCAGCCAAAAAAGTGTTCTTCAGGAATACCATAAGGGAGATTTTATTTATAAAGAGGAAAGTCCTGCGGATGGTTTTTATTGTTTGATCTCGGGAAGATTGCAGGCGTATAACATGAAATCATCCGGGCGCAAAGACAACCTGGAGCTTATTCTCCGCGGAACTCATTTCGGAATTACCTCGCTTTTTACCGGAGAGAATCATTCTTTAACCGTTGAAGCGGTGAACGATTCGATCATCCTGAAGATTACGCGGGATGATTTTTTGTTGCTCTTGAAGATGATTCCCAAACTGGCCATCGAACTCAACCGGAGCTTATCCCAGCGTGTCAGAAATAAAAAACTCAACGCCCAATCCATTTTTAACAGTTCGATTATTTCCGTTTACAGTCCTGTCAAGGGGACCGGCAGTTCCACGTACGCGCTGAATCTCGCGATTAACCTTGAACGCGAAACCAAACGAAAGGTTATTTTAGTCAATATTAGTTCCAATCTTTCGGATGAACAGTCGTTGATTTTCAAGGTCCCGGACGCCTCGCCTCATTGGAAGATCCCGGGGATCAGGATTCAGGAGACGGTGGGCGATCATCAGAAAATTATCCAGAGCGTGATTAAAGGGCATCTTAATGTCGATCTGTTGCATGTTGTTTTTAACCCTACGAACAAAAATTTAGTCGACCTGATCAGCCAGTTTGTCAGTGCGTTGATCAACGATTATTATTATCTCGTTGTTGATCTTCCCAATAATATGGATGATGTTGTCTTGCAGACATTGACTCAATCGGACTTGATCCACTTGATCACTCTAAACCGGATGGAAGATCTGAAGCTCACAAATCAGGTGATTCATGATCTGCAAACAAAGTTAAAAGACCGTTTTATTAAGGAAAACGTTCAAGTCATGATCAGCAGTTTAGATCGTTCGGAAAACCGTTTAGTCCATCACGAGATCGATAACGTTTTAGATTTTAAGGTCTCAGACGTATTACCGTTTATTCCCCCTGAGGATTTGAGAAATCCAGTGATCACGGATGCGATCGCTGTCATCACTCCGGGACTTGATAGTGAATATACCAAGACCTTGGCCAGAATTTCGCGGAAAATCGGAGGGATTTTAATCGGCTTAGTCTTGGGCGGTGGGGCGGCTTTAGGATTAGCTCACATCGGCGTTATCAAGGTCCTGGAGCGGGAAAATATCCCCATTGATATTGTGGTGGGAAGCAGCATGGGTGCATTAATTGCCGCTCTCTGGACGATTGGCAATAATTCCGAACATCTAGAAATATTTGCGCGGGAATTTGAGAAAAAACAGAATGGATTGAAATTATTCGATCCTGTTTTTCCAAGGACTGGCTTTATCGGTGGACGCCTGATCAAATTGTGGTTGAAAAAGCATCTCGGAGATAAGACGTTTTATGATACAAAAGTCTCTTTGAAAATCGTCAGCTATGATCTGATCAGACGAGAGGAACAAATTTTGGACCAAGGCAGTTTAGTCGATGCGGTTAGGGAAAGCGTTGCGATCCCGGGTGTTATCGAACCTGTCTTTCGTGGTGGAAAGATGATTATTGATGGAGGAGTTTTGAATCCTTTGCCGACCAATGTATTGACCACCCTTGGAATTAAAAAAATCATTGCGATCAATGTCCTGCAATCACCGGCGGATGTTTCGAAAGGCTATGATCTTCATCAGGAAAAAGCGCAGCTAGAACATCAAATTCCGTTCATGAAATCGCCGTTAGTCTTTTTGGGTGTTCGGATCTCTAAAGTTTTCAGCGCCAATATCCCGGATATTATTATCCGGACTCTTCAAGCCTCTGAATATGTCATCGCTGAGCAAAGCGCCAACCAGGCCGATGTGCTTATTCATCCGAATCTGGTCGGCATTAACTGGTTTGAATTGTATCAGGTCGATCAGCTAATTCAAAGCGGAGAAGACGCGACGTTGCAAAAAATTGGAGAAATTAAGAGATTGATCCGGGAATAACAAACCCGTTACTTACCCCAACCGTCCCATCACATTTTATTTTATAACATTCTGTTTTGTTCCCCTCCTGACCATTAAATAATCATGTAAATTTATTTATAAATTGATATAATATCACCTCCTCGAGTTTTGCCTCAAATTCCTGTTCAATCTGAAAGATTTTTTGGAATGATTCTGAACATGTGTATTCGGCCCGGGGCAAACGGCTTTGTAGGAGATGTGGTTTTTAGCTTACTCCAAGAGATCATGTTTTATGTCAGGAACACCGCAAAAAATTCGAATCGGATCACGTTCCAGCGCTTTGGCCATCAAACAGGTTGAAGAGGTTTTGTATCTTTTCAAAAAAAGTGGGATCTATTTTGAATATGAACTCAAGATATTTCAAACCCGCGGGGATCACGACAAACAGACTCCTCTCACCGCTAGCTCAATTGATAATTTTTTTACCGATACTCTTGATGAAGCCCTCCGGACCGAACAAATCGATCTTGCGGTGCACAGTGCGAAAGATGTTCCTCAGCGATTGCCGCCAGGATTGGATTTATTTGCATTAACCCCGTGTTTGGACGAAACAGACAGTCTCGTGGCCTCCCGAAAATTATCTGAACTTAAATCCGGATCGAAAATCGGTGCAAGCAGTTTAACTCGTCAGGAAGCGATCAAAGCCATTAATCCTCATGTTAAAGTGTTTGATATCCGTGGGACGATCGAAGAGCGGATGGATTTGGTCAAAAAAGAAACATTAGATGGAGTGATTATCGCGACGTGTGCTTTAAAACGTTTAAATTTAGAGCAAGACATCACGGAAATCATGCCCTGGGAGACAACCGCATTACAGGGACAATTAGCGATCGTTGGCCGATCAAGGGATTTAAAATTAAAATTCATGTGTCATCCGCTGGATGTCCGTTCAAAGTATGGACGGGTTGTTTTGGTTGGTGCTGGTCCGGGAGACCCGGAACTCATCACCTTGAAGGCGATCAAGGCGTTAGAACAAGCCCAGTGTGTTTTTTATGATTACCTTGCTCATCCTGATTTATTGAAATATGCGCCCAACGCCGAAAAGATTTATGTCGGTAAAAGAAAAGCCGAGCATTCGCTTTCCCAGGCGCAACTGTCCAGAATGTTACGCGAAAAAGCCGCGCAAGGCCAACAGGTCGTTCGATTGAAGGGCGGAGATCCTTTGATTTTTGGGCGTGGGGCGGATGAGATTCAATATTTAAGATCTTATCATATCCAGGTGTCGGTTGTGCCCGGCATCAGTTCAGCTACAGGCATTCCATCGCTGTTAGGCATTCCTCTGACGGCGCGCGGCATTTCATCTTCAGTTGCTTTTATCAGCGGACATGAAGAGGATGAAAAAATTCTACCTAACAGAATATTACAGATTCCAAAAGTTCAAACGATCGTATTTTTTATGGGATTGACAAAGTTAAAGATCGTTGTCGAGTCTTTACAGCAATCCGGATGGTCCAATGAAACACCGGTAATTATTATTTCTAGAGGAACAAGGCAAGATCAACAGATTGTTACCGGAACGATCAGCAATATTGAAGCGCGGTTATTATCCCATAAAATTGAGCCTCCGGCCCTGATTATAGTCGGAGAAACGATTGAATTTTATAATCAAAATAATTCTGCAGCCCCCAATATTCTGTATTTGGGGACCAAGCCGGAGAAATACGCGTTTTTGGGTCAGATCATTCATTTCCCTATGATGGATATTATTCCCACTGAATTCTCTCAACCACAGCGCGATCAGATTTTTTCCGATTTTAGTCGAAGCGAAGTCATTATTTTTACCAGCAGGTTTGCTGTGCAATATTTCGTCGCGTTGCTACAAGACCAAAAGGATCTTTTATCGAAGCTCAAGACCAAGATCATCTGTGCCGTGATCGGCCGGGAGACCGAGAAGGTTTTAAATGAGTTCGGTATCAAAGCCCGCTGTGTTCCTTCGATCGAAACCAGCCAGGGATTGTTTGAAGCTTTAAACCAACAGTTTGAACTCAAAGGAAAGAAAATTATCCTGCCCCGTTCCTCATTGCCAAACCCGTATCTCAAACAAAAATTAACCGAAAACGGAGCACAGGTGATCGAGGTTACAATTTATAAAAACAAAAAGCGAACAACAATTTTCCCGAACCTCCAAGACCAATCCTTTGCCCAAGTGAGCCATATTCTTGTTTCGAGTCCGTCAACGGTTAATTATTTTCTCGAGATTTATCATCAGATCCCTCAAAATTGGCAAATCATCAGTAAAGGACCAGTGACGACTCAGGCGTTATCAAACGTCGGTTATGCGACAACAAAAATCATTGAATTAATGTAGAATTGAAAAGCTCGTGTATAATACAGTATCAATATAAAAAATTATGAATCGTTCTCGACGGCTACGCAAAAATGAAATTATTCGCAATCTGGTCAGGGAAACACGATTAGCGAAAGATCAGCTCATTCAGCCTTTTTTTGTCTTGGAAGGAAGAAACAGGAAGATTGAGATATCTTCCATGCCCGGGATTTATCGCTATTCAGGAGATTTACTTCTGAAGGCAATTCAGGATTATCAAAAATCAGGAGGGAAGGCGGGAATTTTGTTCGGAATTCCCGGGAAGAAAGATTTGCAAGGAAGTCAGGCCTATGCGGACAACGGGATCATTCAAAAAACTCTAAAACTGATCAAGAAAGAATTTCCAGATTTTTTTGTTATCACTGATGTTTGTTTGTGTGGATATACTACCCACGGACATTGTGGACTTGTGGAAGGCCGACAGATCCTCAACGATAAAACGCTGCTGCTTTTGACAAAAGTAGCGGTGTCCCATGCGCAAGCTGGAAGTGATATGGTTGCTCCATCGGATATGATGGATTTTCGGGTTCAGCATATTCGTGCGGGCTTGGATAAGAATGGATTTGAGGATACTCCAATCCTGTCTTATGCCGTCAAGTATTCGTCCGCTTTTTACGGCCCGTTTCGCGATGCGGTTGATTCAACCCCGCAGTTCGCAGACCGCAAAACTTATCAAATGGATTGTGCTAATCAGCGTGAAGCGATCAAAGAAGCCCGGCAGGATGTCATGGAAGGTGCTGATCTGATCATGGTGAAGCCGGCGTTACCGTATTTAGATATCATAACCTTGCTTCGGCATCAGCTCACCGTGCCTATTGTCGGATTTAGCGTTAGCGGAGAATACGCGATGATTAAAGCGGCGGCTCGAGCCAAGTGGATTGATGAAAAATCTTCAGTTCTGGAAAGTTTAATTGCGATTAAACGCGCAGGTGCGGACATAATTATCTCCTATTACGCGCATGAAGTTTTAACATGGATATAAAAAGATCGAAGCAGATATTTAAGGAAGCCCAGACCGTCATGGTAGGGGGTGTTAATAGCCCGGTGCGATCTTTTCGGTTGGTGGGAGGACATCCGTTGGTGATGAAATCGGGTCAAGGAAGCCAGTTATTCGATGAAGACCAAAATGCTTATACGGACTATTGTTTATCCTGGGGCTCTTTGATTCTAGGGCACAGCCACAAAGATATTGTCCAAATCCTGAAAAAAGCGATTGTCCATGGGACAAGTTTTGGAACCACGACCTCGGCTGAACTTGAGATCGCTAAATTTATTACCAAAAATATTCCATCAATTGAACGCGTTCGGTTTGTTAATTCCGGAACTGAAGCAACGATGAGTGCAATACGCGTGGCCAGGGGGTTCACAAAAAAAGAAAAGATCATCAAATTTGATGGCTGCTATCATGGCCATTTTGATGATTTGTTGACAAAAGCGGGATCCGGCGTTGCCAATTTATCGGAATCCTCGAGTCTTGGGATTACGAAGAACCATATCCAAAATACCTTCAGCCTGCCATTCAATGATAGCCAAACGTTTGAAAAAATTGTGACCCAGCATAAAGCTGAAATTGCCTGCGTGATCATTGAACCTGTTGCTGGCAACATGGGGGTTATTCCAGCTAAAGAGGAGTTTTTGAAAACAATCCGGCAAATCACTCAAAAAAATAATATTGTTCTGATCTTCGATGAAATCATGACGGGTTTCCGCAGTCATATCGGTGGTGTTCAATCAGAGTTAGGTGTCATTCCTGATATGACCTGTTTGGGAAAAATCATCGGAGGCGGATTCCCCGTTGGCGCGTATGGTGGTAAAAGGGAAATCATGTCCTACCTTGCGCCGTTAGGTGGCGTGTATCAGGCTGGAACGTTTGCCGGAAATCCTGTCGTAATGCAAGTTGGTCTGGCGACTTTAAAAAATTTAACGCCATCTTTTTACAAAAAACTGAATGCCTTTGCGGATCAATTTGCCCAGAAGTTGAATGCTTTTTTTCAAAAGAATCAAATTGAAGCGTTTTTATCGCACTATAAATCCATGATGAGTTTACGATTCAGAAAAAAGCCGGTTGCGAATTACGAAGACGCTGTCGCAGCCTCTTCACAAGCAAAGTATTCTAAAGTTTTCCACCAGTTATTACGCCATCAAATCTATTGGCCTCCAGCTGATTTGGAAGCATTTTTTTTGTCCGGATCTCATACGCAAGCAGATTTAAATGTGTTATATCGATGGATATGTGATTATTTCAGTAAAAATTAATTTAGAATGCTAAACATTTTAAGCGTTTGCAAAAGAAAGGAGATGCCGTAATGTACAAGTTCTCTAGAAATTTATTTTTTGCGTTTTTAGTCGGGGTCATTTCTTTTTCTGCTTCAGGGTGCCTGCCTTTAGTCGTTGGCGCTGCAGCCGGAGCGGGAAGCGTTATTTGGGCCAAGGGGACCATTCAACAAGATTTCAATAGACCACTTAATAGCGTCTATAAAGCAACCAAGGTGGCCCTGAAGAAACTGGATGTGCCTATTATCGTTGATAAGAAAGATAACTTGACTGCTCATCTGGAATCGCAATTTGCAGATGGGAAGAAGATCAAAATCGATATCGAATATGTTTCAACCTACACGTCCAAGATCTCGATCCGGGTTGGCACCCTTGGCGATGAGAATAAATCCAGGGAAATTTTGGAAATGGTCATAAAATATCTCTAATTAAGTTTTTATGCAAACGATGAAATGTTTATTGAAAATTAAAATATAATTTGTTATTACTATGGCATGGATAAAATGAACCATTAGGATTGGAATGAAAGATCTCTATGGAAAATACTGATTCATTTTCAACCCGTCCCTGGGGTAATTATCATAAGCTTTTTCAAGAGCCCGGAGTCTGGGTTAAGCGGGTGGAAGTCAACCCCGGAGCCCGTTTGAGTTTGCAGAAACATATCAAGCGTTCGGAGAAATGGATTGTGGTGAATGGTTTTGGCTTAGCTGTAGTCAATAATCTGGAAATCAAGGTTAAACCAGGTTCAGTCATTGATGTTCCTTTGGGGGCCGTCCATCGCATCGGAAACACGGGGCAAGAGAAATTAATCTTCATCGAGGTCGCTTGCGGTAGTTATTTAGCAGAGGATGATATCATCCGCCTACAAGACGATTACGATCGTAAATCCTAGAAGCCATTTCATAACCCCTTTTCACCACGTCAACCTCGTCAATGAGAAGGATCGTTTTCGATGTTGTGAAATGATTTCTAAACAAAAGACGATCAAATTTTATTATATTAGATATATCGGCGTAAATGAGAGGGAAGGATTTTTAACGAATGTCGGTATTTGCTGACTGTTCTACGGGCAAGAACTAATCCTTTTTCCTGAAAGAGACGCTGAATATCTTGGTCTGAGAGGGGTGTATTTTTATCTTCGTTGTCCACCATATCTTTAATTTCCTCGCGAATACTCCTGCTCGAAATATTATTCTGTTGTTCATCAACCAGGCCGTTTGAGAAAAAGAACTTGATTGGGACCACCCCTTGAGGAGTTTCAATATATTTATTTTGAATGGCTCGGCATATGGTCGATTCATTCCGGCCGATCGCCAGTGCGATCTCTTTCATGTTCATGGGCGGAATGGCACTGTTTGTTCCTTCGAAATACTCTTTTTGTTTGGTGAGGATAAACTGCGCGATTTCCCGAATAGTTGAACCGCGCTGTTCTATACTTTTGATGAAATGGAGGGCATCTCGCAGTTTTCCCTTAAGAAATTCCTTTTCTTCATTGGTTAAATTGTTTTTACTCATAATATTTTTATAGAATGAATTAATACGCAAATGGGGGATCTGCCGCATATTGATATTAATCTGATAGCCATGAACAGGATCATTTTTGATGATTACATCTGGAACAATCTCAATGTTGCTGGATAATGGACGATAATTTCTGGCTGGTTTTGGTTCCAATAATGCGATAATTTTGATTGATTCTTTGAGTTTGTCAATGGATATCCCTAATGCGCGAGCGATTGGCGTGTATTTTTTTCGACCTAAATCTTCTAAATATAAGTCTACGATTTTATAGACAGCGGTTTCCTTTGCGTAATTTTTGTTTCGTAACTGACAAAGTAGGCATTCTTTGAGTGTAAAAGAGGCTATGCCGATCGGTTCAAAGTTTTGAATGATTCTCCTGACTTCTTCAACTGGTTCTGTGGAGGGCAGGGCAAGGACTTGTGCTATTTCATCACAAGATATTTTGAGATAGCCATCTTCATCAAGGTTTCCAATAATCAATTCGGCAATTTCGAGTTTGAGCGAATCAGATATTTCAATGCGAGCTTGTTGCAGGAGTATATCTTCCAGAGGAAGCTCTCTGGTGATTGGTTTTTCTTCAAATTCATCTTCATCCGTTGGATGGTTGTCGTATTTATTTATTTTGTTCAATTCCGTATGCTGAAGGATTTTTTGATTCATTTGGGATTCGAGGTGTGCAACAGAAGCCTCAAGGTTTTCTTCCGCCAGCTCAAGAAGCGGGTTATTTTCAAGTTCCTGCTCAATTGTTAGGCGTAGTTCAGTCAAGGGTAGCATAAGAATCGAGATAGATTGCTGCATGAGGGGAGACAGAACTGGTTTTAGGGTCTGTAAAGGTGTTAATTTGAATTTCATATGCAGAAAGTATACCATATGATTTTAAAATAAGGCAAATTCTAATTTTTTTTATCATATTTCCATTTTATCAATTTTAGCGGTGATGATAATAATTTTAAACATTTGTTTAACTCTTTATTTTTCTTGGCTTTTCTGTGCTTGTCCTACCTTGTCTAGGACAAATACGTCCATTCTTCTAAACACATACCTAAAGTGTGTCTGTAAGTGTTTTTATCAAGCGCAAAAATTTATTTCATAACTTATTGAAGATAATTAGGTTATAGATTTAAAAAATATTCTCAACATCGATACAAAGATGGCACACTAGTTGCTTAATGCCATTGTAAATCGATGCAATAATGATTTGCGATATTCAATATATATTATAAAATACACAAAGTAAAAAGGAGGAGTTGCAGTGAAGAAGAGAATGACTATTACGGAAGTCGCCGGCATGATTGGCATCAGTCCGAAAACAATAGCGCGATGGGAAAAAGTTGGAAAAATTAAAAAACCCAAACGAGATTGGCGTGGATGGCGAGTGTACGATGAAAATGATGTCACCCAGATTCGGGAATTTCATGAGACTGTGTTTGAGGTATAAAAAGTCTTAAATTTAATCAATTTAAGGAGTCGCAATATATGAAACACAATATAAAAACATTTAATATTCTGATTTTAGCTTTAATGGCCATTCTATTGGACTTTAACGTTGTTCACGCCGAAAATTATGCTGGCGGGAATCCAGAGATCAAAGCTAAAGAACAAACTCAAAAATTAACAGAAACCAAGAATACTGATACTACTAAAGAAGCTCAAGAAGGGATGGTAGTCCAGGAACCTAGCGCAGAAGATATTCTTCAGCAATCACAATCTTTATCATCGGAATCTGATCCGAGTCGATATACGTTAGGAGTCAATGACGTGATCGAAATATCTGTATTGCGCCATCCAGAAGTCACAGGGCAATATGTGATTAATAGTGAAGGCAAGATCCAATACGAATTTGTCGGAGATATTAAAATTCAAGGAAAGACAAAGGATGAGGTCAAGGCGATCATAACCGAAAGTTTATCAAAATATATCGTATCTCCGGATGTAACAGTTAAAATCAGCGGATATAACAGTAAAGTCGTCTATGTCATTGGAGAAGTTGGAAATCCGGGAAAGATTTATATGCGAGGAGATACGATTACCATTCATGAAGCTCTCCTGCAAGCGGGCTTACCGCTTTTAACCGCTTCTACGCGAAAAAGCAGGCTCATAACACCTTCAAAAGAAGGAAAGGCTTCTCAAAAATTCGTTAATGTGGAAGCTTTGCTGTATGAAGGTGACTTAAGAGAAAATTTAGTGATGAAACCTGGAGATACTCTTTATATCCCAGCAACTGTTATGGCGAAGGCTATGAGAGTTATTTCTCCGGTCGCTCAACCAGTCGGAGCAGCCGCTACTACTGGAAGAACCGTTACGACAGGTTTTTAATTTTATCATAATAACCGTTATTCTCGGATAGGCAAGAAAGGAAATAGCATGGATGATTTAAATACTAGTTCGCTGTCAGTCATGAGTTATCTAAAAATATTTTTTAGAAGAAAATGGCTGTTTATTATTCCCGTGTATGCCGGTTTGATTTTCGGTGTTTGTGCAGGGATAGTTCTTCCGAAAAAATATTTATCATCCACAATTATTTTGGTAGAGGAAGGGAAATCGGATAATCCTTTGTTTAATAATTTAGCTGTTTCAACGACCGTCACGCAACGTATGACAGCGATTCAAGAGTCCATGCTCGGATGGAATAGTCTGGTCAAACTCGTTAAACGGTTAAATATGGATTCCTTGGTGAAAACGCCGCAAGATTTGGAAAAGCTGATTTTAGGCATAAGAAAGGACATAATTATCAAATTACGTGATAAGAATATTATTGATCTATCTTACATTGGTACGGAGCCGGAACAGACTCAAGCCGTCGTTAAGAATATCACAGAAATTTTTATCGAAAGAAACGTTGAAGTCCAAAGCAAGGAAACCTCTGATGCCATCACTTTTATAGAAGGGCAGTTGCATCTTTATCAGGGGAAGATTAAATCAGCAGAAATTGCGCAACTTCAAGATCAATTGAATACATTATTATTAGATTCAACCGAACAACACCCGCATGTCAAGCAACTCAGAGAACAGATTGAAAACAAAAAACAAGAATTAGCCAAAGAGAACCTGGTATATACGGAAAATGTTTCTCTGGATACAAGCACTACAAATCCTATTATTGATGAAATCAAAAAAGCTTTAGGTAATATCGAAACAGCGAGCAATGATGGTCCCGATGCCAACGGGATCAACGATCCAGGAACCAAGGATATTTATAAAGTTATGTTAATTGATAAACTTGACAATGTGATCGCCCGTGATGTTAATGTTAACACGAACATTTATAATATGCTTTTACAGCGACTGGAAACTGCGAAAATTACCCAGCGCCTGCAGTCGTCAAAAGAAGGTACGAAATATACAATTTTAGATCCGCCGCGGGTTCCGCTAGATCCAGTACAACCTAATAAAGTTTTAGTGATCATGATGGGAACCTTGCTTGGCGCGATCATCGGAGGGGCATTGGTTTTTGCGATCGAGTTCCTTGATAAATCGTTTCTTGATGTTGAGGAAGCCAAAGAATATCTCGGAACACCTCTTTTAGGAGCGATTTCAAAGATTGTTACAGTGGAAAGTTTGCAGCAAGACAAAGTTAAACAAGGATGGATTGCCGGATTAACCGCAGTGGCCGGAGTCATCATCGTCATTGTCACAGTGCTGGTATCGAAATTTATTTCAAACAGTTAACTATTCAAGAAAGAAGACGTCATTATGTATCTTCAATTTTACGGATTTCAGGAACCACCATTTAATATTACCCCAAATTCGCGTTTCTTTTTTTCCAGCACAAAGCACACGGAAGCCTTGAGTACTCTTGTTTATGCGATTTCGGAACGCAAAGGGTTCGTTGTGATAACCGGGGATATCGGTTCCGGCAAAACAACCGTATGCCGGGCGCTGGTCAACAAGCTGGATTCAAGAACCCAAATTGCCTTGATTACAAACACGCTGATGAGCGGGAGAGATTTGATTACGACCATTCTAGAAGATTTAGAAGTCGATTTTACCTCCGGATCCAAGGCCAAACTTCTTTCTCAATTGAATTCATATCTGATCGAACAATTGCGAAGCAACAATAACGTCGTTTTAATCATTGATGAAGCCCAGAATTTAACACCTTCCGTGCTAGAAGAGGTCCGCTTGTTATCCAATTTAGAAACTGAAAATGAGAAATTGATACAAATTATTTTTCTTGGGCAACCTGAGCTTAAGAAAAAATTAGCGTTAAGTAAATTAGAGCAGCTCAGACAGCGTATTGCGGTCTTTTATCACCTTTATCCATTAACACAAAAAGAAACTCATGAATATGTGCTCCATCGGTTGAAAGTCGCCAGTGGAAGTGATCGGAATTATTTGACTCCGGAGGCCTTGGAACTGGTCTATCAGTTTTCCAAAGGGATTCCGCGATTAGTTAATCAAATTTGTGATAGCGCGTTTTTAACCGGGTATATCAACGAATCCAAAATAATCGATGCGACGATTTTGAAAGAAGTCATTGCTGAATCTCCGATGACGTTAATCGGAGATGGCACGAAGAAGGATATCAATGTCTCGTCTTTAGATGACGATCTGCCCAAGGCATGGCTACGCGGATAATCAACGTTTCTAGAAATGGAAAAGTATCTCAGTGATCTAGGGAGGATTTTAAGTTATGAGCAAAGTCTTGAAAGCACAAAAAGAATTAGGCGAGGGAAGAAAGATCAAATTCAGTCTGTTGTCGTTGCCCCACGCTCACGATGATTTAAATCATGGCGCTTCTTCAATGGCCACAGAAAACGAAGGGCTAGAATCTCCCGAGTCGACCCAATCCCAGCCATCTGCTAAAAACCATTCCAAAGAACGCAATCATCTGGAATTTTCTGGAGAAAAGAAAAGATCCAATTTTAAGCATATGATGCCGGTTATTTTTTTGGTTGCAGTTTTTGGATTCTCCTTGATGATTTTTAGTTTGAAGATCCTGGAGGAATTAAAATCGTTAGAAACGGCATCCGCAGATATTCATAAGAATTTTCTTTCGCAAAATGCCAAATTGATCGAGTTGGAGCATTCTTGGGAGGAGTTCAGAATGAAATCACTGAATGATATCACTCAGATCATCAATGACCAAGAGGATTTTATGCAAACCGCAAAAACATCACAAACCGCTTTATTTAAAGTCTCCAACAATGTGGCAGGTTTGAACTCTACGATCATGAACATGGAGAATAATTTACAGAAGAATCAAGAACGGCTTAATGAACTTTATTCAAGTCATTTAACCTTACAGACGATGGTGAGTGACATGAATGAGAGTGTACAGCAGATCCAAATGAAATTGGATACTAATCCTACTGAGGGAGTAAGAGGAAAAGAAAGTTCTGTCCAATAGACAGTCATCTTAAGAAAGGGCAAAGACGAACATGGGAAAAATCACGAGTGCATTGAAAAAAGCCGCGGATGAACGGTTCCAAAGAATAGATAAGATCAATCGGATCAAAGAGCAAGATCGTTTAATTATTAAAAAAATGGGGTCTTCCAGCATTGATCCGCGATTAATCACTTATTTCGATCCCAAGGCACTGATTACGGAACAATATAAAATCTTGAGGACCAATTTTCTTTCCATCAATAAAGGCCGCCCCCCGAAAATCGTCGTGGTGACAAGTGCCTTGCATTCAGAAGGGAAGACAATTACTGCACTCAATTTAGCCATTGCTTTGGCGCAAACGACCAATAAACCAAGAATTCTGTTGATTGACGCCGATTTGCGCCGTGGCCGTATCGCTAAGTATCTCGGAGTTGACCAGAATTCAGGCTTAAGCGATCTTTTGAGCGCTAGAGCCTCGTTGGATCAAGTTTTATTCAGTATTGATCTTGAGAATTTAAGTTTTATTGCGCCGGGATCTCCTCCGGAAAATCCCTCAGAGCTTCTTTCATCTGAAAATATGAAAACTTTACTGAATGAAGTCAAACACCAATTTGATTTTGTTTTGATTGATACTCCCCCCATTATTGCGGTGACTGATTCGGGAGTTTTAGGTTCTATGGTTGACGGTGTCCTTATGGTTGTGCAAGCTGGCCGAACCCAGCGCGGGATCATCAATCGGGCCACTGAACTTCTCGAGCAAGCTCACGCGAAATTGATAGGCCATGTGCTAACAAATATCGAATATCATCTTCCAGAATATATCTATCGGTATTTGTAACAAAATTATATTTAACATATCGGAATTTATTACGAATTCATTTTAACGATCATCAAGAGGAGAGATGATGGAAAAATATTTAATTACTGGTGGAGCTGGTTTTGTAGGATCTAACATTGCAGAGCATCTTATCCGGCAAGGACATTTCGTCCGGGTGCTGGATAACTTCTATACGGGTAAAGAAGAGAATTTAGTTTTTACACAGAGCTTGGGCAAAAAACAGTTCGAATTGATCCGAGGCGATATTAGAGATAAATCCATGTGTGAACAAGCGACTCAGGGAATGGATTATGTTCTTCACCAGGCCGCGTTGCGTTCGGTCCCGAAATCGCTGCAAGACCCCCAAAGTTATAATGATGTCAATATTAATGGGATTTTAACGATGTTGCAGGCGTCCGCGAAGAATAAAGTAAAACGGTTTGTATTCGCGTCTTCAAGTTCGGTCTATGGTGACACAACCATCTTCCCTCAAACGGAAGAGCATCTACCGTTACTGATTTCTCCCTATGCCTTAAGTAAATTAGCCGGAGAATATTATTGCCGTATATTTTCTGAATTTTTTAATTTAGAAACGGTTTGTTTGCGTTATTTCAATATTTTTGGACCCAAGCAGGCGCTTGATGATGAATATGCCGTCGTGATTCCAAAATTTATACATTGTATTCTGCATGATCAACCGCCGCCCATCTTCGGGACAGGGAAACAATCCAGAAATTTTACGTATATCGATAACGTGATATTGGCCAATATTCTTGCCGCGACAACTCTGGGGATCAAACATGAGGTTTTCAACGTGGCCAGCGGAAAAGATAATACGGTATTAGAACTCGTTAGAGTCATCAATCAAGTTCTCAAGAAAAATGTAGAGCCTAAATTTTTGCCGGTCAGAGCCGGCGACATTTTCAGAACAAACGCGGATCTTTCGAAAATTGAGAAGATTTTAAAATATAAGTCATTGGTCGATTTCCAGGATGGGATTGAAAGAACAATCAATTATTTCAGAACAAAATGGGCAAAAAATTATTCTGCTGCACAAAATTGATGGGATTTTACAGTTTTGTGTAGCAATATTTTCTCCAGAGAATATTGCTGCGAAGCAAAAGAAACCAGTCCGATTGCTTTCGTGAAGGAGAATAATTTAATTCCTTGAAACCATGATCATTCAATACTTAAAATCAAAGCTAAAGTTGCTAGTCTGTCATTTTATTCTGTATTCCGGAATTCTGCATTGTTATATTGAATTCGTTTACAAAAGACGAAGATCTTTTCCTCTTATTATCATCAACTACCACGGATTTTTTACGAATATTGATCAGCTAATCGATTCCGGACATTCGGTCTCACACCGGATTAGTGATTTCAGGAAAGAACTTAAATTTTTACGGCGATACTTTAAGCTGATCTCGCTCGATGAAGCTGTCCAGGCCCTGAAGAAGAACAAACAGTTCGACCAGCCAACCATCACCCTGACCGTGGATGATGGATATAAGAATAATTTTGAAATCCTTTTTCCTGTTTTAAAAGAAACCAATACGCCGATCACCATATTTTTAACGGCCGGTTTAATCGGAACAAAAGACAGAACCTGGGTGAGCCAGATGGGAGATATGATTTTAAAAGCTTCTGGGGAATCGCTTAAACTTAACGGGCTTTTCTCCAAACAATCCTTTTCCCTGAAATCATTGGCGGACAAACGTCGGACATACGCGAAGATTTTAGGGAAATTGAAAGATTTATCAAATTCCGACCGGAATCAATATCTGAAAGAAATTGAACATCTGCTCGGTGGTGTGACGTACGATACTCCGGATATGTTGAACTGGGATGATGCGCGTATGATGCAAAAGCATAATGTGTTTTTCGGCGCCCATACCTGTAACCATCCGATCCTTACCAATATTCCCTTGGAAGAAGCCAAAAAAGAAATCCTGGATTCTAAGAAAATGATTGAGAAAGAATTAGGCGTTCCGGTCAAGCATTTTGCCTATCCGAATGGCCGGCCGAGAGATTTTAATGAAGAGTTGCGTCAATACTGTAAAGAAATCGGTCTGGAAAGCATTGCCACGTGTGATTACGGTCATAATCATCGTCCGGATGATATCTGGGCGTTAAAACGCATCGGTCCGCCTTTGCCGGTCAGTATTTATGCGTTCAATATTTTTCGGGCGTTATTGAAGAGAGGTTCGTGATGGCAAAAAGATATTCGATTCCAGCAATTGTTTTAGGGATGACCGCCAATGGGTTGGGGGTGGTTCGGTCTTTGGCCCGTAACGGCGTTAAGGTTTATGCCCTGGATTCCTATATTCATCGTCCGGCGATGAAGACACGATATGCGACCTGCTTAAGCTGTCCGGACGTTCAAAAGAATCCGAAAGCGTTTAGCAGTTTTCTATTAAAACTAACCGATGAGGTAGGGGGAAAGGCCGTTCTGTTTCCTACCAGCGACGCGCACAACGAATATGTGAATGAATACCGCAACCTTCTCGACCCTTCGTTATTCTTCTCGATCTCTCCCAAACCCGTCATGGACCAATTGCTGAACAAAAAAGGTCAATATGAAATAGCTGTTCGTTATGGAATTCCATCTCCAAAAACATTTTTTCCCGAGACCATTGAACAGATCGAAAAAATATCCCAAGAATTAAAATATCCCGTGATCCTTAAGGGGCTGAGCACAGGCAATTGGCGCGCCAGGTTCGGTGATCAGAAAGCTGTTGTGGTCAAGACGTCTCAAGAACTGATTGAATCGTATCGTTCGATCCATCAAATCGGCCAGATTGAAACGATTCTGCAAGAGATTATCCCGGGCGAGGACACAAGGCACTATAAAATTTGCGTCTACATGAATAAGGCCGGCGAACCGCTTTTGACATTTACACTACAAAAAATCCGTCAGTATCCCTGTGATTTCGGCATTGGATCCAGTGTCATCAGCGTTTGGATCCCCGAAATTGCTGAGATGGGAATTAAATTTATGAAAAAGATGGGGTATTGTGGCGTGGGTTCGATTGAGTTTAAAAAAGACACTCGCGATGAACAGTTTAAGATGATCGAGATCAATCCCCGGCTCTGGGCGCAAAACAGCCTTCCGGAAGCCTGTGGACAGAATTTCGCGTTCACGGCCTATCTGGATCTTCTGGGAGAAAAGGTTGAGGCCAAAGCAAAATTCAAGGAAGGAATAAAATGGATTGCCCTCAACGTTGATCGTGCCTCATTTAAAGGTTATCTTGCCCAGGGCAGGATCACCTGGGGAAAATGGCTGAAAAGTATTTTAACGGGCCGCCGGACATGGGCGATTTGGGCGATGGATGATCCGATGCCGTTTTTGACGGCCATTAAGTTCGGATTTTTACCTTTTGAAAAAGTCATTTCCCGTTTACAACGAAAATAACCCGGCTGGGCAAAGAACCGATGGACAATTCCGAAATTCAGACAACAACGATCAAAAACGTCGAATCATTCATAAAATTACGCACCGAATGGAACGACCTTCTTAAAGAAACCGGAAATCAGACCCCGTTTATCCGGCATGAATGGTTAAGCGCCTGGTGGACCGCTTATGGGAAAGACAAAGAACTCTGTGTCGTCTGCTTTAAAAAAGGCGGACGATTGGTCGGATTTATTCCTTTAATGCGCTATCAAAGCAAATTCTTGGGAATGAATCTCGCGGTCCTCGGCTTCATGGCGAATCATTGGGTGGAGCTCGACATCGTTGCTACTGCGGCCGAACGGGAAGATTGTCTTAAGAATTTCTTGAAGATGGTGCAAAAAGAAAAACGGATGGTCATCCTTTCGCACTTTTGCGAGACATCGCCGGTATTTGAACGCTGGCTGGAGCTTCTTTCTCAAGCCTCATTAAAATTCAAGCTTAAAAAGATGTCCGTGCCGTATATCAAACTTGAAGACTCCTGGGAAGGATATTTAAAGAAACGGACGTATCGGTTTCGCGCGGAATATAAGAAGAAGTTTAAGAGTCTGAAAGAAAAAGGCACATACCAGCTTGTACGCTACCAAAAGAATTCCGACTTTAACGACGCCTTAAAACAGGCCGAGGAGATTGTGGTCAACAGCTGGCAAGGTAAAAACGGGGTGGCGATCCTCTCCCAAGAGGAAGGAAAATTTTTTTATCAAGAATTGATCAAGACTTGGGGACCGCTGGAGCAGATCGATATATCGATTTTGAAACTAGACGACAAACCGCTCGCGTATCTCATCGGATTCATCGCGGAGGGATGTTTTCATGTATTCGATACCGGGTACGACGATAATTACAAAAATGATTCACCGGGCATGGTCATCCATAATCTTTTGCTGGAGATCCTGCATTCAAGCGGCCTGAAAGAATTTAATTTCGGTTATATGGCCGATTATAAAAAGCGTTGGACCGAAGACGCACGCGTCATCTCCGACTGCTTGATCTTCGCCAAAGGCCCGATGGGAGAAGTGCTTTGGCAGGCCAACCGTTTAAAGGAACGAATCAAAAACAAGAAAGTGGAAGTTGCCAAAGATTAATCGCTCTGATTAAACAGCTTTAGAATAGGAAGGGAGAATATGAAGCAGATATTGGAACAAATCTTAAAATACCGCGACCTCTTGTTCATGCTGACCTTAAGAGACATCAAGATCCGCTACAAGCAGGCGGTCATGGGATTCTTGTGGGCCATTTTCATGCCGATGGTGGCGGTGGCATCAGGACTTTTGATCAAAAAGGCCATGTCCGTCGTTTCGGGAAAACCAATGGATTTAGCGAGTGTTGTTTCGATATCGGTCAAAGTCCTTCCCTGGACGTTTTTTGTGAGCGCGATCAAATTTTCGGTTCAAACACTGGTTGGAAACAGCAATTTAGTGACCAAGATTTATTTCCCGCGGGTTGTGCTGCCGTTGTCTTCGATTTTGGCCTGTCTTTTTGATTTTGGTATCGCGATTCTTGTTTTGAGCGTCCTTTTGATCATTGCCAAGATTGGTATCAGTGTTTACATCCTATGGTTGCCGATTGTTCTTTTCTTGCTGGTTTTGTTTACCGCAGGAACAGGGATCCTCTTAGCTTCGATCAATCTGTTTTTGCGAGATGTTAAATATATTGTAGAAGTCATCTTGATGTTCGGGATATTTTTTACACCAGTTTTCTATGACGCCAGCAGCGTTGGCGAATGGAAAATATTTTTATTGTTAAATCCGATCGGAAGTTTATTGGAGTCGATCAATCGGGTTGTGGTACTTCATCAGATGCCTGATTTATTCTGGCTGACGTACGCAGGGTTTTGTTCCGTCGTGATATTTTTTTTAGGGATTATTATTTTTCATAGACAGGAACCTTATTTTGCCGAGAATATATAAAATTGGAGAAATAAATGGGCATAGCGATAGAGTTTAATGACGTTTGGAAAAAATTTAGGAGGGGAGAGAAACGGAATTCGCTACGCGATGCGGTGCCTTACTTGTTCAAGAAAATCTCCCAAAAAAACGATAGTTTAGAGAGTAAAGAGTTCTGGGCCGTCCAAGGAGTCAGTTTTGATATTGCCAAAGGGGACGTTGTTGGCATTATGGGACCCAATGGCGCTGGAAAAAGCACTATTCTCAAATTACTTTCCCAAATAATCATTCCTAACAAAGGGGAAATGAAAATTAACGGAAAACTTTCCGCCCTTATTGAAGTCACGGCGGGATTTCATTCTGACTTAACCGGAAGAGAAAATGTTTACTTAAACGGCACCATATTAGGAATGAAGAAACGGGAAATTGATAAAAAATTTGATGCGATTGCTGAGTTTTCCGGAGTCAGTGAATTCATTGATACTCCGGTCAAGCGGTATTCCTCCGGAATGTGCTCCCGGCTTGGATTCTCGGTGGCGGCGCATATGGATCCAGATATTCTTTTAGTGGATGAAGTATTGTCGGTTGGGGATATTTCATTCCAGGCTAAATGCGCTCAGAAGATGAGAGAGCTTTTGAAATCCGGTTCGACGATTGTTTTGGTTTCCCATCATCTTTCACTCATTCAAAGTCTGTGCAAACGGGTCATACTGCTGAACCGCGGCGAAGTCTTGAAGGATGGACTGACCGATGAAGTAATCCCTTATTATGAAAATTTGGTTTTTAAGAGTCAGGAAGAAGATTTAAAGAAGAAAATAACGTCCTCCTCAAATTATAAGGTTCGAGTTAAGGCGGACATTGCTGTTGAAATCAGCGGCTGTCAGATAACCGACGGGCAGAAGAAACAGAAAAATACTTATCACAGTTTGGATGAGATTAATCTCAAGCTTGAGTATACCGCGCAAAAAAAGATTGATCAGCCGGTTTTTTGTATTGAAATTATTCGGGCGGATGGTGTCCTTTGCTGTACGTCAAGGACGAAGGATACGGGTTTTGTCATTCCTTATATTGAAGGTAAAGGCAGGATTGATGTGAATTTAAGAGCGATGAATTTAGGACCAGGTATTTATATGTTAAAGATTTCCGTGTGGGATAAAGATCTCATTCATCCGTTTGCGGTCCGGCATTCCGATGTCTTGCGCATTGAAGCCGAACGAGGCTATATAGACTCGGGGGCTGTGTTTATACCCCAATCTCAATGGAATCAGGAATAAGGTATGCCGAAAATGCTGTTAGAAAATTTCCAGAAAATCCAAAATAGAATCATCGACTTTAAAAACAATAAAAAATATCGTGCAATCTACGAAGAATTTAAAGACTACACGATAATTCCCAAAGAAACTTACATCGATAATTTAATCCTAGCCGATATTTACCGTAAAGTTGATGGTGCAATCGTTGAATGTGGCGTTTGGCGAGGCGGAATGATTGCCGGGATTGCAAAATTGTTCTCGGATCAACGTGATTATTACTTGTTTGACAGTTTTGAAGGATTACCTCAAGCCAGGGACGTCGATGGGGAAGATACCATTCAGTGGCAGAAAGATCAAGACAATACGATGAAAGCAGAGATTGATTTTGCGCAAAAGGCTATGCGCTTATCCGGGACAAGAAATTATCATTTCATCAAAGGTTGGTTTAAAGACACTCTTCCAAAATTTAAGATGGATACTAAGATCGCCATCCTGAGATTAGATGGTGATTTATACGATTCAACCATGGACTGCCTCACGTATCTTTATCCTTTCTTGTCTGATGATGGGATCATCATTGTGGATGATTATTATTTCTGGGAAGGTTGTACAAAAGCAGTGCATGATTATTTATCAAAGCATCAACTGTGTTCCAGACTTAGACAGTTCGGTTGTTCTGTTTGCTATCTGATCAAAAAAGATAAGAAAATTTAATGTGATATGCCCAAAGTCAGCGTCATTGTTCCAACATTTAACCGTGCCAATCTCCTATCCGAGGCGATCCAGAGCGTATTGGATCAAACGTTTAAGGATTATGAGATCATTGTGGTTGACGTGGGATCAACGGATAACACACGGGAGATGATCGGACGATTTGGAGATCAAGTAAAATATTTCTATAAGGATCAATGTCCCGTATCAACTGCAAGAAATTTCGGGATGAAGAATTCGTGTGGGGAATATATTGCTTTTCTTGATGATGACGACTTATGGTACAAGAACAAGCTTGCAGTTCAGGTGAAAGAACTGGATCAGAACCAGGAATTGGGTTTTTTATGTGCTGAAGCTGATGTCATGACCATGGATGGAAGAACACTGTATACTTTGAGAAAAGGTTGGGGAAACAAGGAAAATTTTGAAAGTTTGTTTAATGAAAACTTTATTCCGATGTTAACGGTCTTGATGCGTCGAACATGTTATGAGCAAATCGGCGGATTCGATGAAAATTTTATTAATTCCGAAGATTATGATTACTGGCTGAGATTAGCTCAAGTATATCAATTCAAGTATCTTGACACCCCGTTGGCAAAATGGCGCGTGACCCCTAATAGTAAGAGTAAAAATATTGAGCGGATGTTTAAAGCGTATTGGAAAATTTTTACAAAAAAGAAGATTATCAAGAATGTCCCATTTCGAAAGATCATTATTCGCCGTTCAAAATTCTGTTTGGAGTATGCTGACCTATATAAACAAAAAGGACAATTTTTGCAATCTGCCCAAGCGTATTTAAAGGCTGTTCTTGTCTTCCCGCTTATTGGGTTTTACATATGGCCGAAAGAAATACGACGGATACATTTTACGCTTTTTTATCGAATTTTTAGGATTTATGGGCTGATGTTGTATAGTTTTCTTATGGCCATCAGGAATCCCAAGAATTGAAATCCTAAGGGAAAGATTAGAACTTATCCCAAAATTTCTCATCAGGATTTTCGTGCGGGTGGCCCGGAGGCGGGTTCCCTGCCGCCCGCAGGTGATGAGGACGGCAGGGTGCCGCAGGGACAGAACCCGCAACAAATTCACAGAAGCAATTTTGGGACAAGTTCTAGACAGTTTGATCGCTCTGGTTGTTATTTGGTAGAAAGAATTAAATTTAACGTGAAGATACCCAAAGTCAGCGTTATTATCCCGACTTATAATCGAGCCAATCTCCTATCCGAGGCGATCCAGAGCGTATTGGATCAAACGTTTAAGGATTATGAGATCATTGTGGTTGACGTGGGATCAACTGATAACACGCGGGAGATGATCGGACGATTTGGAGATAAGATAAACTACATTTATCAAAAGCAATGTCCAGTCGCAACGACAAGAAATTTAGGAATGAAGAATTCATCTGGGGAATATATTGCCTTTCTTGATGATGATGACTTTTGGCACAAGAACAAACTTGAAATCCAGGTGAAAGAACTGGATCAGAACCAGGAATTGGGTTTTATCTGCTCTGAAGCTGATGTTGTGACCTTGGATGGAAAATTAATGTACACTTTAAAACGAGGGTGGGGAAACAAGGAAAATTTTGAAAGCTTGTTTAACGAAAATTTTATTCCGGTGTTAACGGTCTTGATGCGCAGAAAATGCTATGAGCAAATCGGCGGATTTGATGAGAATCTTATTGCTGCCGAAGATTATGATTACTGGCTGAGATTAGCCCAGGTGTATCAATTCAAGTTTCTTGATGCCCCATTGGCGAAATGGCGCATGACTCCCAATAGTACAAGCAAAAATATTCAGCAAATGTTCGAAGGACATTTGCAACTTTCTAGAAAAAAGAAAATTATTGCGAATGTCCCATATTTAAAAGTCATTATTCGACGTTCAAAGTTTTGTTTGGAATATGCTGAGCAATATAAACAAAAAAAGCAATTTTTGCAATCCGCCCAAGCTTACTTAAAAGCAGTTCTTGTTTTTCCAATGATTGGTTTTTATATATGGCCCAAAGAAGTTAGAAAAATGCGTTTCACCTTGTTTCACCGAATTTTTAGAGTTTATGGCCTCATGTTGCAAAGTTTTTTTATGGCCGTCAGGAATCCCCGCAAATGAAAATTATAAAAAGATTTATACAAAATTTGATCAGAATATTTTTTATGCTATTGACATTGATCCGACAATGTTTGAGAAATAAGTCCGATATAAAGTTGGGTTTTCTTGTGGAAGAGTTCTTTCATGAAGATCTGAGAGGCTTTGGTGGTTTTGGAATGCTGGTTAAGTACATCACGGATCATTTCAATCCCAAAAGAGGAATGTTTGGAGCAGATGTTTTATTAACTTTTCCGGTAGATTGCGATCAGCCACAAAAAAAAAGATATCATCACGCCAATGTGATTTTAAAACCTAAAGTTAATAAAAATTATGTTGCCAATTATTTGCGATATAGCAATCTGATCTTCCAAACACGCATCAATGCGTTTATCTCTATTGATTATTATGGTTCATATGATTATCCATTATCAGTGTTTCCTCACATGCCTTTAATGATTTGGCATCAGGATCCGCGGGATGAACAAGAATGGGTGCAAATCATAACGGTTTCTTTAGAAGTGAAATTTTTAAGTAAATTTAAAACATTTGATTATAACCGTTTTATGAATAATCAGCGTACCTCAGTTGAAAAAATGCTTGATGACAGTAAAAGATTGAATCGAAAAATTTATTTTGTTAGTCAAGCAAATCAATTAAACGCAATGGCGGAACGATTATACGGCATTTCCAATACCAACCCAACATTTTTGCCGAATCCGATTCAAAGCATTGGGGTTCAGCATCAGCATTTTTCTCAAAAGCCCTCTTTTCTTCTTTTGGGACGGTTAGATCCAATCAAACGACCATGGATCTATTTTGAGTTGGCCAAACGGTTTAAGGAATATGATTTCTACGTGGCGGGTTCAACTCATTATCAGGAAGAGATGGATCGGGTTATTGCCAACTATCAAAATATCCCTAATCTAAAATTTCTAGGAAGAATTATGAGCGAACAGAAGGATCAAATTTTGAATTCTATATGGGCGGTTATTAATACCAGTATTCACGAGGCATTGCCCGTCTCTTTTTTAGAAGCTTTTGCCTATGGCAAACTGGTTATCAGCTGCCGTAATCCGGATAATTTAGTGAATCGGTTTGGTTTTTATACTGGAGAAATCTTAGGAGAGGGAACAGATCAGGTATCAATGGGAAAGTTTGAAACGGCTGTAAAAAAATTGGTATCAAAAGATTTTGATAAAGAAACGAGGGGACTGGCTGCTCGTCAATATGTCCTGGAGACGCATACGTTTGAAAATTACGAGAAGATCGTTCGGGAAGTCCTAACGAATAAAAAATCTTATCTCTAGGAGTTGACATGGGAGATCGTAAGAAAAAAATTGTTTTTTTAACTGATCCGCGAGAGTGGGGCGGGTGCGAGATATTGCTTTTAGATTATCTGACGGCAATTGATTATTCTAAAGTAGAAGTTGTCCTCATGACAACCAACGATTTCTTCTCCAAACGAATCGCTGAACGGGGGTTACCGGTTAAGGTCGAACTATTCCCTTTCAAATTAGCAGGACATCCGTTAAGCAGATTTATAAAATTCTACCGAATGTTAAGCAAGTTCAAACCGATGGACAAGATTATTTATTTTACTGGTGGTTTTTATATTTTTAAATGGTCGGAATATTTAGCGGGATATATGCTCTCGAAAAAAGAAGTTTACTCAGTAGAAAATTTAGGACCATTCAAGCTGCCGGAAACGGGAGACAAAAAATATTTTGGTGTTATTCCACCGCTTAATCTATGGCGACATAAGAAAATATTTTTCGCCAAATTACGCCTTAGTCTCTGTAAACGGATTCTGACAGTTGGGCTTGATATCAAAACTCGCTTGGTGGATTGGTATGGATGCTCACCCAATAAAATTTTTGTAGCGTATAACGGTGTGAGTTCAAAAAAATTTAGCCCGGATAGATCCAAAAAAGAAAATTTTCTCAAACGCTATCACAGAACAACAGGTGATATCGTTATTACGAGTACGTCCCGATTATCTCAAGAAAAATGCGTCTATCGGTTACTTGAGGCAATCGCGCAAATTAAAGATAAGTATCATAATATTTTTGTGGTGATCGTTGGGGACGGTCCGTTAAGATCCGAACTAGAGAAGTTAGCGGTCGAGAAAGGTTTGATGCCGATCATCAAATTTGTCGGTTATCAAGAGAACGTGGTCGATTTCCTCCATCTGGGCGATATATTTGTTCTGCCGTCTGATTATGAGGGGTTTTCGATCGCGATGCTGGAAGCGATGGCGGTTGGTCTGATCCCGGTACGAACGGATACCTGCGGCGCAGGGGAAGTGATTATCCATGGCGAGAACGGATTTATTGTTGAATGCTCAACCGAGGGTGTTCGCAAGGGATTAGAAATGACCCTGAAACTTACGGCCGCACAGAGACGTATCATGAGCGAAAAGGCCAGGAAAACAATTGAGGAAAATTTTGATTTTACCAAAAATATCAAAAGAGCTGTTTCATTTCTAGAATTAAGTCCTGTATCTGATTTTGATTCTTCAAAAGGTTAAATCGCATCGGATTGCAGGAAAATTTGTAGAGTTTTACAAAAGGCGTAATCGTTATGGAGAACCAGAAAAGAAAATTACGGATTGCCATGGTGGTATACGCATTCCCAGCGTTATCTCAGACATTTATTGTTAATCAAATCACCGGACTGATTGATCTGGGCCATGAAATCGATATATTTTCGTTTATTAAATTGAAGGAGAATCAAATTGCCAACGATATTCATAAATACAATCTGTTAAGTAAGGTCACTTATCTTAAAGGCATTTCGAAAGATTTTAGTAAAACAATCCTAAGATTTCTTAAGTTATTTTTTCGTTTCATATTTATTTATCCCAAAGAGATTCTAAAAGTACTTAATATTTTTCAATATAAAAGCATGCGGATCGTATTAAACAATTTTTTTATACTTAGCTATTTTCTAGGGAAGAATTATGATGTGTTCCATTGCCATTTTGGTCTTGTTGGAAAAGAGCTTGTTTTCGTAAAAGAGATCATGCCTCAGGTAAAAATTATTACTCAGTTTCACGGTTATGATATCAGTAAATATATTAAAGAAAATGGCGAACAGACATATGATGAACTTTTTAGAAAAGGAGATCATTTTTTGCCGGTCAGTGAACATTTCAAGAACCGGTTGCTCCAGTTGGGATGCCCTCAAGAGAAGATTACGATTCATTATTGTGGTGTCTATCTTGACCGCTTTCCATGGTGTGAACATAAATTCGATTTTGGCCAGCGAATACAAATACTTTCGCTGGGGCGTTTGGCTGAAAAAAAAGGGGTAGAGTATATGATCAAAGCGGTCGCGCATTTAAGATTTAAATTTCCGCAGCTGCAATGTGAAATTGTGGGAGATGGAGAAGAGAGAACTAAACTCGAAGAACTCGTTGAGCAAAATGATTTAGAACGGATGATTCAATTTAAAGGCAGTGTGACAACCGGAGAAGTTCAGCAATATTTCCAGAGAGCCGATATTTTCATTGCCCCCAGCGTGACTTCTTCCAGTGGGGATGAAGAGGGTTTAGTTGTTACGATCAAAGAGGCCATGGCCACCGGGACCCCCGTTATCACAACAAACCATGCAGAAATTCCGGAGATGGTTAGAGATGGAATATCAGGTTTTTTGGTCAGCGAGCGTAATGCTCAGGAAATTGCGGACCGGATCACATCTTTAGTCCTTAATCCTGACCTTTGTCGTACGTTTGCTTCCGGGGCCCGGAAAGTTGTTGAACAAAAATTCGATCAACTAAAATTAAATGAACAATTAGAAGAAATATATTTTAATGTCTCCAGCAGATAAGAAAATAATAAGTATCATTATTGCGACTTTTCAACGTCCTGATCTTTTGAAAGATGCATTGAACAGTATCTTGGGCTGTGAGTTGAATGACTCTTTTGATTATGAAGTCATTGTTGCTGATAATGACTCGCGTGATCACACTCAACAAGTGGTTGAGAACCTGATGCCTGATTTTCAGGGACGGTTAAAATATGTTTTGGAAGCAAAAAAAGGAAAAAGTTTTGCTATCAATACGGGTATTCTGGAATCTAAAGGCTCTTATATTGCGATTACAGACGATGATTGCTTGATTGATAAGAATTGGATCTCTACGATTCATAGTACATTCGCTGTGTGCGATTTGGATATTTTATCCGGAAAAGTTATTCCATTGTTTGACCAAGAAAAACCTGATTGGATTGACTTTAATGTAAATTTTTTCCAAGGGCCCATGGTGTATTTTAACATGGGCGACAGTTATCTTGACAATGCGAAACGGCCAATGTTTGCGGCGGGGGCCAACCTGATCTTGAAACGGTCGTCCATCGAGAGATTTGGACTGTTCCAAAAAGAAGCGCGCTCGCAGGATACCGAGATTTGTCATCGTTGGCAAAATCAAGGGGCTAAAATGGGCTATGATCCCAATCTGGTTGTCTATCATAAAACCCCTTTGTCCCGTTTGAATAAAAATTATTTCCGTCAATGGCAGTTTACTCTTGGGAAGAATGCCGTTGAGATTTTTTTTTATGAGCGGTATTATTTCCAGGAGTCCAAACGAAATTGTTTCAAAATCCCGTTGTGGTTATATCGGAGGATTCTTTCCAGCATTGGTCGATATCTAAAGCAGATGTTCATTGGTAAAGCCACTTTTGCTGATGAATTATCGGTATGGTTTCATTCGGGAGAGCTTTGCGGATTATGGAGTCAATATCATGCAGTATAGCGTCATCATTTGTACTTACAATCGCGCTAACGACTTGGCGAAAGTATTAGATCAGTTATGCAAACAATCGAAGGAAGTTGATGTTAAGCTAGAGTTTTTAGTGATTGATAACAATTCAACGGATCAGACACAAGAAATTGTGATTGAATTTGCAGAACAATATCATCACGTTCGATATTTGTTTGAAGACCGGCAGGGGAAGCCTTTTGCCTTAAATACGGCAATTCAGCAGGCAAAAGGGGATTGGTTATTCTTTACCGATGACGATGTCGTGTTTGATGATCATTGGCTCAAAGCAATGATTAACGCGGTGAACATATATTCGTTTAAATGTTTTTTTGGAAAGATTATTCCTTTATGGCCCATGGAAAAACCGGATTGGTATGACCCCCGGATGGGCAGTGTGATTGTCAACGCTGATCACGGGAATAGCTTCAAAGATAAAATGAATTATATGGTTGGTGCCAATATGGGCATCCATAAAGATATTTTTAAACAATACGGTGGTTTTAACGAAAAGATTAAGCGTTTTGAGGATTCCGAGTTGAGTCTCAGACTCCGGGAGAAAGTCAATATCGCATATGTTCCTGATGCGGTTGTTTACCATCCGGTTACTCCCTCACGAGTCAACAAACTATATTTTAAAAAATGGTATTTTGAAATGGGAAGGATTATTGATTTACGCCTCTTTGCTCAACAGCATAAGAAAATCTTGGGCATTCCCAGGTGGGTTTACCGCGCATTCTTGAAGCAATTGTTTTTATCTCTAAAATCAATCGATCCCAAGATCAGGTTTTATCATCAATTGCAAGTGTGGAGATACTTAGGATCATTCCAAGAGAAATGGTTTAATGCAAACGTAAAATGAAAATCGCATTTGTCAATACAGAATATTTGCCGGTTCCGCCTACACGCGGTGGAGCGGTTGAAGAGTGGATCGAAAAGATTGCGCAAAGTCTTAAAGAGCACGATATTTTTGTCTTGAGTTATGACGAAAAGCGTAAAAAATCATCAGATAAAAAATGGCATGTTCGATACTTTTGGTTCAAGCCGAATATTCTCGATAAACTCCTATTGTCAAATTATCGCCTACCGTTTAGACGTGATGATTCCAAGTGGCTATTTTATCCGTATTCTCTTTGGTGTGCGCAAGAATTAAAAGAAATAAAACCGGATGTGATTCATATTCATAATCGTCCGCATTTTGTGTGGATAATCAAGAAGCTGAACCCCGAAGCCAAAATTATTCTGCATCTGCATCAGGTAAGCGCGATGGAAGAGAAAAATTTATGGACGAAAGAATTGATTGCCAGCATTGATTTATTTGTCGGTTGCAGCCAGTTTATCGTTGATGAGATGATTCAACGCTATGGCGTTGATAAATCGAAAACAGCGGTTTTTTACAATGGGCTTGATTTGAATGATTTTCCGTCTATTTCGCGAAAGCAAGAAAAACGTTTAGCGCTTCGCCTAGAAAATAACCTGGCTGATAAAACAACGATTTTGTATGTGGGGCGTTTGGTGGAAAATAAAGGTGTGCATCATCTGGTTCAAGCGGTACGAGATCTGATCCAGCGTAAATTTTCGAATATAAAGCTTGTTGTCTGCGGGGCATGCGGTTATGCTAGCCGGCACATGACTCCCTATGTCCAAAGAATTTATAATATAGCGTATGAAGTTAATGAAAACGTCTTTTTTACCGGTTTTATCTCTCATGAAAAGATTTTAGATTATTATTTAATGGCGGATCTCGTTGTTATACCATCAGAAGTCCAGGAAGGTTTTTGTTTAGTGACTATCGAGAGTATGGCGGCCGGTGTTCCGGTGATGGCAACGAAGAGGGGAGGAATGCCCGAAATTATAGAACACCGAAAAACAGGCATCATTGTCGGTGAACCATCCGCGGCCAATATCGAACAGCATATTGAAGAGTTTCTTAAAAATCCTGAAGGCTTCAGGCAATATATTGCGATAGGTCGAAAAACGGTTGAAGAAAAATTTACCTGGGACATTGTAAGCCGTAACGTGGCCAAAGTATACATGGAGTTGCAAAATGCCTAGAGTTAGTATCCTTACCCCGGCTTACAATTGTGAGAAATATATCGTTGAAACGATTGAATCTGCTTTAAAACAGACTTTTCAGGATTTTGAAATGATTATCGTTGATGATGGCTCGATCGATCGTACACAGGAAATCGTGGAGCGATATGTTTTCAATTTTCCAGAAAAAATCCGTTATATTTATCAAGCCAATGGAGGTCCGGCCAAGGCCAGAAATAGAGGGATCAGAGAATCGAAAGGAGAGTATCTTGCTCTTTTAGATGCGGATGATTTGTGGTTACCCAATCGGCTAGAAGAGACGGTGGCCGTTTTGAATCGAAAAGCTGAAGTTGGACTCGTCCACGCAAAAACAAAAAGAATTTTAGAAGATGGGCGTTTCACCGAAACACCTCGAAAGAATATTCGGTATTTATCCGGACACATCTTTCCTTATATCCTATTGAGAAAAGCAAATATTTCCTGTTTAACCGTTCTTTTTCGGAAAGAGTGTGTAGAGAAAGTTGGTTATTTTGATGAGACGAAAGAATGTTTCGGTGTTGAAGACCGCGATCTATGGTTAAGGATTGCTTCAAATTATCGAATCGAATTTATTGATAAAGTCCTCGGATATTACCGGCTTCGCTCCAGCGGGATTAGTCAGGGAGAGAAAATCCAGGCTAACAAGATTTACGTGATCAATAAGCATTGTTCCAGTGAACAACATAAAACTCTAAAGAAACTTGCGCTGGCCCAGATTTACCGGGAATTAGGCGATAGTCTGCTTGCTCAGAAAGAAATTGTCCAAGCCAAATACTATTACTGGCAGTCTATTTCTTTTTATCCATTCAAATTTTGGCCTTGGATCAATTTATTGAGATTATCATTAAGGAGATATTAACATGAAAAAAATTCTGCTTCTATCAACGAATGCCGATGACGCACGTATTCTTCTTTGGTGTATGAGAGAAGCAAATTATGACTGTGTTGTGGCTGGTAATTTATCTCAGAATCGCGAATTGGAACATTTTCCTTTATGTCATAAACTTTATGCGATCCCAGAACAGTGGAGTATTGAGAAGAGGTCTCCGGAAATAATCCCCATTCTAGGGTCGATTATGGCGCATGAAAAAACCAGTATTTTATTGCCTACGGGATTTGAAAGTATAAAATTTTTAAGTCAGCATTACGAGAATGTCAAAAAATTTGGTCCGGTTATTCCTCTCCCAACGCTTGCGATGATCGATACCTTAAGCAATAAATTCAGTTTTGCGAAATTTTGTAAAGAGAATGATATCCCTCATCCGGATATTTATCTTTTGGAAGATCTCGCGGTGGTTAGAGATAAAAAATTGCCTATTCGGTTTCCGTTATTAACCAAACCCTTGTCGATGTCAGCAGGGAAAGGGATTTATGTGTTTCATAATGGAGATGAACTTTATAAATATCTGCAAGAAGGTCGCAGTGACCTATCCAATGCGCTGCCGTTGTTATTGCAAGAGTTCATTCCTGGACAAGATATTGATTTTAATGGTTTCGCACAAGATGGCCGTTTATGCGCCTGGACGATCCAAAAGGCGATTGAAATTCCTAGGGGCGACAAAGAACCTCTGCGCTGGATCCAATTTTTGCCTAATGACGAGGTCAAGAACATCGGAGAAAGGATCATCGAAAAGAGTGGATACTCCGGCCCAATCCATATTGATATGCGGGTGGATGAACGCAACGGCCAGGTAAAGTCGATCGAGATTAATCCGCGTTTTTGGGCGAGCACGTTTTATTCGATTTGCGACGGCGTCAATTTCCCGGCGATCGCAGTCCAATGCACCTGGGATCGTCAATACACCGCGACACCGAACAATTCCCATCGCATCTGGGGAACGCCGCATCGTATTCCACTTTTATTCTTACAATATAAAGATTTAATCTTTCTTAAGTACGGTCTGCAGCATACTTGGTTGCAGGTGAAATTTGAGATTTTGAATCGTTATTTTAATTTTATCCAAAATTATAATCAAAAGAATAAGAACGGTCATAAGAGTAATATTGCGGCTTTAGCCAATACAATTAAATGATTCTGCGCTAGATCATGACAGCTTATCTGTGTTATTCATTAATCCGCAGAAAAGATGGGAAGCGGGTTTGAAAGTATTAATTTTTTATTGAAAATAGGCTAGCGAAAACGGTTTAATTTTAGAGAGAGACAGAAAATATGATCGGAACACTAAAAATTATAACGCCAATAATATTTTATTTCATTGGCATCATGTTCATTTTTGTCTCTTTTTCCGGAAAAGTGCGGTGGACGATCTTGTTTATTACCTTTTTGTTGCCTTTACAAAATATTATCGATAAGTTGCAGCAATTTCCTTTTGGTAAAGATTATATTGATATCTTGCTCATTGCGATGACATTTGGATGGGTCGTTGACGCTGCTCAATACAAGCGGAAAACGTTTGAGAAATCACCGATCAATACTATTGCGATTGTACTCATGTGCTATATCTATTTGTCATTATGGAATGGGTATCTTTATTTGCACTATTTTGCCCCATTTGATCTATCGGATCCTCGGTTGAAATCCTGCAAAAATTTTCTTATTTTACCGTTTTTATATTTTTTGACATTTAATAATATCCATGACAAAAAATGGGTTTGGCGAACGTTTGCCATGATGTGTTTATCGATGGTATTTATGAATTACTATCTTCTGCGTCAGATTGAGATGTTTTCCACCATCACCTCCCGGGATAAAATACATGGCACATTCGTTGATCTTGGCCCCAATGAAATCGCGGCATTTTACAATCAATACTCTATGATCTTGTTGAGCATCATCTTTTTTATGAAGAACAATTTAAAAAAAATTTTATTGTTTATACTTTTTTGTGTAAATATTTTTTGCGTCGCCTTTCTTTTTTCTCGCGGGGCTTATTTAGGACTTGTGGCAGGATTGTTTTTCCTCTTTGCCATCAAACGAAAAGTTCTTCTTATCCCGCTTATTTTAGCGCTCTTGGCCTGGCAAACTGTTTTGCCGGCTAACGTAAAAGCCCGAATTGAAATGACCACCAATGCGCAAGGGGAATTGGACCCTTCGGCGCAAGGTCGTATCATCATCTGGGAGCAAAGTATCTCGTTATTCAAAAGTCAGCCTATTTTTGGTGTCGGGTATGCCGTATTCCGCGAGTTAGGATACGGGTTGGGAGATACACACAATATTTATCTGAAAATACTGACGGAACAGGGAGTCATTGGATTTATTATATTTCTGGTTCTTATCGGGACATTGTTTCGGGAGGGCTGGAAACTATTCAAACGGGGGGACGATGATATGTCGAAGGCTTTGGGATTAGGTTTTGCCGCGTGTATCATTGTTCTGCTGGTTAATAATCTTTTTGGAAACCGCTGGACTCATCCTGTGTTAAGTTCTTATTTTTGGATCATTGCTGGCTTAGTGGCTCGTTGCAATGTGTTAGCGGATCAATCGAATAAAGAACAACATCCTAATCGGAAAAAAAGAGAAAGAAGCCCGAGACTTTATGGAAGAATCTAGTCCAATTCCAAAATATCATGTTCTTTTTCTGACGGATTGCTGTCCGGATCTTGCGGGAGGAGCGGAAAAACAAATTTATGAACTCAGTAAAAGAATCAACCCGAAATTATTCCGGGTTACGGTGATCAGCCTGGATCCTCAAGGCGTTATTCCACAGCATTTATTTAATGCCGTTGGATGCCAGATCAAAAATTTTCCAGTTAAAAAAATGTACGGACTATCGGGTATTTTACAAGGGATTCATTTTATTAAATTCTTAAAAAAAGAAAAAGTGGATATTGTTCTGACTTATCATTTTTGCTCTGATATCTGGGGATGCATTTTTGCGCATTTGGCCGGAGTGAAGCTGGTCGTTTCGAATCGAAGAGATATGGGGTTTTGGCGCAAAAGTTGGCATACCCTTGCTTATCGGATGATTCAACATTGGATAAATAAAATTATCGTGGTCTCTCATTCGGTCAAAGAAATTGTCAAGAAAACAGAAAATGTTCCTGATGATAAAATACAGGTCATTTATAACGGAATCGATCTTTCTGAAAATGGTCCCCCAAGCACACCCGTCGTGTCTTTAAAGAAACAACTTGGAATCAATATGGATGAACCTGTTGTGATGCATGTCGCAAATTTTAAAACTGTTAAAGGACATGATTATTTATTAGAGGCTATGGTTTCGGTGGTGAAGTCTGTTCCGAAAGTCAAGTTAGTTCTCATTGGTGAAGATGAAATGAACGGACGACTTCAGAATCTGGCTGTGCAATTAGGGATCGATAAGAATTTGCTTTTTCTCGGCAAACGGGATGATGTCCAGAATTTATTACCCATGGCAGACATTTGTGTTTTGCCGTCCTTAAGCGAAGGGATGTCGAACGCTATTCTTGAATACATGAAATGGGGGAAGCCGGTGATTGCAACGCAAGTTGGAGGAAACCCAGAACTCATTGAAGAAGGACGAAGCGGACTGCTCGTTCCACCGAGAAATTCTCAAAGTTTAGGAATGGCCATGATCCATCTGCTTCGAGATCCCTTTTTATGCCGACAAATGGGAAAAAACGCAAGAAAAAGAGTAGAAGAGATATTTACGATCGAAAAAATGGTTCAAAACTACGAACAGCTTTTTGAATCTCTCATCTAATATGATTTCGCATGGATACGATGCCAAAACGATTAACTGCAATTATTTCAATTTTCCTAATTTTATTAGCAGAAATATGTGCTGCGTCCTATATTGATACATTTCTATATTCATTTCATCGCAGGTTGTTAGTTTCGCGTTTTGTTTTTTTCTTAGTCGTGATGCTGAGTTTGTCTGTAGCGGTGCGATTAAAATCGAAGATAGCCGTTTTCGTGAGAGAATTCTTTTCAACGCCTGAACATCCTTTGAACTTGGCCGTTTTTCGGGTCGTTTTATTCGGGACGCTCTACCAAAGTTCGGATCTCGTCCAGTTGATTCAATTCAGCCAAATCCCTTCGGTCTTGATTTTCCCTCCGTTCGGTACAGAATGGATTCTTCGGTTTCTTCCGATCAATACCCATTTGGCGATTATCAGCTGGGTTATTTTTCGTATTTTTTGCTTAAGCGCTATGATCGGTTATTGCACGCGCATTAGTATTTTAGGGACAATTCTTTCAGCGCTATATGTCTTGGGGATTCCCCAATTTTTTGGCAAAGTTGATCATCCCTATCTTCACCTCATTTGGTTCGCCATGATTTTAAGCGTCAGTCCGTGTGCAGATCTTGGGTCAGTCGATGCATTATTAACGTTAAAGAAGACGAAAGCTGTCAGCTTAAGAAAAATAACCCCATCTCTTGAATATGCATTACCATTACGCTTTGTCTGGTTACTCATAGGGATAATTTATTTTTTTCCTGGCGTTTGGAAGTTATGGAAGGGTGGTTTTGATTGGGCACTGAGCGAGAATATACAATTCACGCTTTACCTTAAATGGTATGAATTTTCTGATTGGGTTTCTTCATTTCGGTTGGATCACCATCCCATTCTTTATCGCCTTTTTGGACTTGGAGCGATTGTTTTTGAACTCTCATTCATTTTCTTGATTTTTCTACCGCGTATGCGTCTTTGGATTGCCGGTATAGGACTTTTATTCCATAATTTGACCAATCTTGTCTTTCGTATTTCCTTCTGGAATTTACAAACCTGTTACGTTGCCTTTGTCAATTGGCATCAGGTTTTTCAAAAGATAGGGAAGAGGTTCTCTAGAGAAAAATTATATGTCATCTATGATGGACACTGTTCTTTTTGCATACAAACCGTCAACTGCTTGCAGATGTTTGATGTATTTGATCAATTGATATGTGTCAATGCGAATGATAGAAATCAATTAAATGTGCATCCCTTGTCTGGGCTTGATCGAGAGGCTATTTTAAAGGACATGCATGTTGTCGATGGAAAAAATGTTTATTTGGGTTTTTCCGCTTACCGTGCTTTAGCCAGACGGATTCCCATATGCTGGATATTCCTGCCGTTTTGCTATCTTGGTTTTGTGAATCGGATCGGCAATCAAGTTTACCGAACGATTGCGGATCATCGTCAATGTGCGATCAATGTGAACAAAACCTTTGAGGCCCAATCCCATCCCTTGCCTGGGTCTTCTTTAAATGGCATCGTTGTGGTCGGGATATTATCAGTATTGATGAATATTTATGTTGGGACCAAACAGATCACCCAGGGCTGGCCGTTTGCCTGTTATCCTACCTTTTCTGATCTCGCCCATGGCACAACAACGACGATCGAGATAGAAGCGGATAGTTTTAACGGCAAGAAAGTTGTCTTAACTCAACATCAAATGAGTAATAATTTTGAAGAACATCGTTTTCGCGGATTGTTAAGTAAAATCCTGGCAACCAAGGATAAAAAGCTACAAGAAATGCAACTAAACGCTTTATGGACACTTTACACGCGATATAATTCTCATTTAGGGAATATCAAGACTGTTTACTTCTATCGTGTTGAACGGCTAACTTCTCCCGAAATGAAAAAACATAATTTGCTGAAACGAGAATTAATTCTGGTGAACGAATTTTAAATATGTATATAAGCGCATTCCCTACGTTAACCATAAAAACATTGTTTAATCCATTCCCGCAGCGGTCCTGGGATAGACATTTCCCTTTTCAAAAACCTATTTTTTTCTATCGGGGAGCGAATGCGGTTTGGAGTGCGGTTAAAATTTTAAAGTTGCCGCCCCAATCCCATGTCTTGGTCCCAGCCTATCATTGCGGGGTCGAAATAAGCGCAGTCCTGAAAGCAGGCGGATTCATTCAGTTTTATAATATTAAAAACGATTTGCTGGTTGATTTGGAGGATATCCAGCGAAAAATAAATCATGAAACAAAGGCGATTCTTGTGATTCACTATTTCGGATTTCCGCAACCCATCCGGGAAATTAAACGACTCTGCGATTCAAAAAAAATATTTTTAATCGAAGATTGCGCCCACGCTTTGTTCGGCCGCATTCCAGAAGGAATGTTAGGCAGTTTTGGAGATGCCAGTATTTTCAGTTTTCAGAAAAGTCTTCCGGTCGCGGATGGAGGGGCGATGATCCTCAAGAAGGAAAAACTTGAAGAATCCCGGATGTTAAGACAACCGCCGGGATTAACCGTCCTGAGAGGTCTGAGCGTTTTATGGATGGAACATCTAAAAATGTTCCATCAAACTGTTTATCAATTTTTAGAAGGATTCATTTTTAACCCTCTTCGGTATTTATTGAAACAATTAAAGAAAATTCCGACCGAATCATTTCAAATTAAGACAGCAAGCACGCATGAATTTGACGAAGGACTGACCGTTCTTGGCATGTCGAATGTTTCCTTGAAGATCAGTCAAAACATTGATCCTGATCTTGTGATTCAAAAGCGCAGAAAAAATTTTCAATTTCTAAAAGAAGGATTAAAGAATGTTAAAGGAATTGCATTCCTTTATCACGATTTAGCAGAAGGGATTTGTCCTTTGTTTTTTCCGATCTTAGCGGATGATCGGAATTTTTTGCAGGAGAGACTAAATCAGAAATCAATCGGAACATTTATCTTCGGCAAGATACTTCATCCCCATCTGCCGCGGGAAAAATTTCCGTCGGCTGAATTTGTTTCGAACAAAAACCTTTGTTTCCCCATTCATCAGGATTTAGACGAAATTCATCTAAAATATATGATCGAAGCGATCACAGAATGATATGCGTATTGCTCATCTGATCAGCAGTAGCGGTTTTTTTGGAGCGGAGAAGGTTGTCTTAACCTTAGCCGAGGCCTTTTCCACGAAAGGAACGATGACATCCTTGGGAACAAGGCTGGATTTTGTTTCGATTGGGACACTGTTAGATCAACGACAACCGAATCTTACCTTGCTGGAAAAGGCAAGAGAGAGAAAAATCTCAACTTTTACTCTCGAAAGTAGAGGCCGGTTTGATTTTCGTCCTGTATCGCAGTTGAAAGCTTATCTCAAGGTGAATAAAATCGACGTTCTTCACACGCATAATTATAAATCAGACTTGATTGGTTTTTGGGCAGCCCAATCCGCTGGGATCCCGGTTGTCGCCACCGCGCACGGCTTTACTGATATGACGCAGACCGTGAGCATTTACGAAGGGTTGGACCGCTGGATGTTGAAACATTTTTTTGGAAAAGTGGTTGTGGTGACGAACCAGTTGTTGAAGGATTTTCCCGTTAAAAAGCGAGTGGTTATTCCTAATGGTGTTTTGCTGAATGATCAGAACTCAAATCGCATAAGACAAGATCTCCGACGAACTTTGGGCGTCAAAGATCAGGATTATCTTGTTGCGACCATAGGCCGGCTGAGCAAAGAAAAAAATCAGATCTTGTTTCTGGAAGCGGCACAGCAGTTGATTACGCGGCATCGTCATGTCAAATTTCTTATTGTTGGATCAGGACCAGAAGAACATAAATTAAAGCAAAAAGCGGAACAAATGAGATTATCAGCGAATGTGATATTCACCGGATTAATCAGTGATATATCCCCGATTTATCAAGCGATTGATTTGTTTGTTTTGTCATCACTGACGGAAGGAATTCCCATGACGATCTTGGAGGCGATGGCCTCGCGCGTTCCTGTCGTTGCCACTCGGGTTGGAGGGGTTCCAGAATTGATTGATGATCGTAAAACTGGCTTGCTGGTTCCGTCAAATAATGCATTAAAACTTGCCGATCGGATCGAAGCCTTGATGTTGAATCAAGGTCTACAAAAAGAACTGACCATAAACGCATTTGAATTGGTCAAATCCAAATTTTCTTTAGACTCTATGGTGGAATCGTATCGAAAAGTATACCAAGACATTCTGCAGTCCCAAAAACTCATGGCGAAAGGCATTTAAACATTTCATTGATCAATTTGAGAAAGGTCAAATTTAAGTTGGGATAGGAGGTTATCAAATATCATGAAGATTTTATTTGTTGCACCCCGTTTACCCGTCCCGGCTGATACGGGAGGAAAAATTCGGACATTCAATCTTTTAAAACAAATCGCGAAAAAAGCCGAGACCAGATTGGTTTGTTTTTCCTTTGAGAAGGAAGATAAGGGACTGGCCAATGAGCTCGATAAAAATTTAGGTATTTTAACCTCCCTGATTCCGATGCTGCCGCTGGGGTTGATCAATAATATCAAAAATGTCTTAGCCGATCCTTTGCCGTATTCCATCATCAAATATTATTCACCGGCCATGGAGGAGACTTTAACCTCTTTCAAAGCAATCGGAACATTTGACGCGGTTCATATCGATCATTTGCATATGGGACATTACATCAAGTGTTTGAGTCCATTACCATGTATTCTGGATGAACATAATGTCGAATATAGAATTCTGGAACGTTGCGCCAAATTTGAACGCTCATTTTTCAAACGGTGTTTTTTTTCACAACAAGTTCTCAAAATGAAAACCTTTGAAGCGAGTAAAATTCAGGAATGTTCTCAATTCTGCGCTGTCTCTGATGATGATCGTAAGGATCTTTTGACATTAGGCCAGGGAAAAGCCAAAGGACACACCATTGCTAATGGAGTGGATACGGAATATTTTCATCCTCAGGCGTTTACTTCTATGGAGGAAGAATCGTCCTTGGTTTTTACCGGATCGATGGACTGGTTGCCGAACGAAGATGCGGTCTTGTTTTTTTGCAAGGACATTCTGCCTCTGATCTGGAAAGATAAACCCGAGGTCAAATTTTATGTGGTGGGTAAGGCGCCTTCATCTGCGATCCAAGAACTTGCGCGCAAAGACCCCCGGATCATCGTCACCGGTCGGGTCGATGATGTTCGTCCCATTATGGCGAAAGCAAAGGTTTTTGTTGTTCCGATGAGAGTTGGCGGGGGGACGCGATTGAAGATTCTGGAAGCCATGGCGATGCAAAAGGCCGTAGTCTCCACAAAAGTCGGAGCGGAAGGGATCCAATACACAGAAGGTAAAAATATCCTCATTGGAGATTCTCCTGAGGCATTTGCAAAGCAGGTGATTGCGGCTCTCAATGATTCGGCTAAAACCACTGAAATCGGAATTCTAGCAAGAGACCTGGTTTGTCGACAATATGATTGGAACAGTATTGGTGAACGATTATGGAGCATTTATGCAAAATTCGCCTAAGCAAAATCCGATCGTGTTAATGTACCATGGCATCATCAGCCATCCGGATTCCATCCCAAATAATAGAGAACCGGGAGCGGACTTATATGATGTTTCGCTGGATCAATTTAATGCACAGATGGAATTTATAAAAACGTATGGGTATCCTGTGGTTAGGTTTGGTCATGAGGACGATCTCGGAAAGAAGAGAAATGTCGTAATGACATTCGACGATGGCGAGAGCAATAATTTTGATGGCGCGTTTGCTGTTCTCAGGAAGTTCGGCTTTCCGGCTTATTTCTTTGTAATCGTGCATCGGATTGGACGTCCCGGTTATATGAGCTGGGAAATGCTTCACGAATTAATTGCTAATGGGATGATCATTGGATCACACGGTCTAAGTCACGCAATTTTAACTCAATGCACAAATCGGCAAATCGAAGAAGAGTTTACAGAATCCAAATCTATTTTAGAAAAAAATTTGAATTCCCAGGTGAATGATTTTTCTGTTCCCCGGGGTTTTTATAACGCAAGGGTTATCGAGGCCGCACGGAGGGCTGGTTATAAAAATATTTTTATCTCCACTAAACTTACGAACGAAGCCGATCATGGTATTGAACGAATCGCCATCAAGAGAAACTGGACGATGGAACGTTTTCAACAGAGTTTAGAAGGCCGAGTCTCTCTTGGCGAAATTATCTTGGATTTGATCAAAACTACTTGCAAAAAATTTTTCGGCGGGGCGATTTACAATCGTATCAGAAATAAATTACTCGGTTCAAAATTATGAAAACCATATTCTGGATTTTATTCATATTAATCGTGTACTGTTATTTTGGATATCCGATCCTGCTTAGCGTTTTCGCCAGCTGCCGTACGCGAAAAGTTATAAAACAAGAAATTTTTCCAACCATTTCCGTTGTGATCTCGGTTGCGAATGAGGAATCGGTCATTGAGAAGAAGATGAGTAACCTTTTATCCATGGATTATCCTTCCGACAAACTGGAAATTTTAATCGGATCGGATGGTTCAACGGATAAAACGAATGATATCGTCCGAAATTTTAACGACAAACGCATTCAGCTAATTGTTAGTTCACAGCGAAAAGGGAAGATGGCGACCGTTAATCAACTGGTTCAACTGGCCCAAAACGAAATGATCGTTTTTACGGATGCCCGTCAGATGTTTGACCGAGTTGCTTTTAAGGAATTGGTTTTTAACTTTGCCGATCCACACGTAGGATGTGTCAGCGGAGAGTTGATTTTTACGAAAAAGGAAGGCTCGACCGCTCAGGGAATTAATCTATACTGGGAATATGAAAAATTTATGCGTCAAAAAGAAAGCCAACTTCATTCCATGATCGGGGCAACAGGAGCGATCTATGCGATCCGTCGAAAATTGTTTGTTCCTGCGCCGACCAATATGATTTTGGATGATGTTTTTACGCCGCTTAAAATTGTTCAACAAGGGTACCGTGCGATCTTTGAGGGACAGGCGATCGCTTACGATGAAGCGGCAAACAACCCAAAAGAAGAATATGCGCGGAAAGCCAGAACCTTAGCCGGCAATTATCAGATATTTTTTGTTTTGCCGGACATCTTTAACCCCTTGAAAAGTCCTTTGGCGATTCAGATGTTCTCGCATAAACTGCTAAGGGTTTTGATCCCATTTTTTTTGATTTTTTTGCTCATTATCAATTTTAAATTAAGAAACAATCAATTTTTTATTTTTATTTTATGGGGCCAGATCCTTTTCTACGGGATGGCGATATTGGGAAGCTTGGCAAAAAAACCAAAATATGCTATTCTTAAGCCTATTTCTAAAATGTGTTATATTCCCTATGTCTTTTGTCTCCTTAATTTCTCTGCTTTAGCTGGATTTTGGCGCTTTGTTCGGTCTTCGCAGACGGTCACTTGGGAGAAGGCAAGGACTTAGCGAAACGATTCAAAATAACGATATGCGTGAGTTAATTACAAAATATAAAAACCAATTTTTAATTGCTTTAATCTTATTATTTACCTATACGCCCACATTAATTTGGATGTGGGATCGATGGTTTACTCGGGATTCTTATTATTCGCATGGGATTCTTATTCCATTCATTACAGCTTATTTAATCTGGCAGAATAGATCACAGTTAATGCAGATGAAACCAGAAAAATCCGAGATAGGGATGAAATTGATCATTCTCGGACTGTTTGTTCATTTAATTAGTTCTCTTTTCCGGGTTTATTTTTCCTCTGGTTTTTCTCTGGTGATTGTTATTATCGGACTCATTCTTTATTTTTATGGAGAAAAAATTTTAAAAGATATCTCGTTCCCGATCGTTTTTTTATTTTTTATGGTTCCCTTACCGCTGGTTGTTATTATCAATATTAGTTTTAAGATGAAATTATTCGCGGCTCAAATTGCGGCTGTTGTGTTAAATAGCATGAATATTCTGGCGGTCAGGGAGGGGAGCCTGATTCGCATGGCTAATGCCCAAGTTGTCGTCGATGATGTCTGCAGCGGGTTGCGATCTTTGATGTCGTTGACGGCCTTAGGAAGCATTTTTGCGTATTGGATGAAAGGGCCGATGTGGAAGCGGCTTTTACTGTTTTTGTCTACAGTCCCCATCGCGGTGATCACAAATGTGTGCCGAATTATATTGCTTGCTTCGGTCAGCGAGATTTGGGGGTCGAAATACGCGACGGGGTTTATTCATGATCTTTCTGGCTTTATTGTTTTTGCGTTAGCTTTTATTTTATTGTATTCAGTTTCTAGGTTAATGGAATAAATATGATACGTGATAAAAATTTTGGCATCATTGTTTGTCTTCTATTAATTTCCGGAATAATTTCCTGGGTTTTATATTTCAAGGAATATACTCAAGTGGATACAGTGGATATTACCAAATTTCCGAAATCGATATCGGGCTGGACAGCTGAAGATCTTCCAATCAGCAAGGAAGAGTATGATATTTTAGAGACTCACAATGTCGTAGCAAGGCGTTATAAAAATATTCAGAATGAACCGATATATCTCTTAATTGTTTATTCTCAGCATAATCGCAAAATTTCTCATCCTCCAGAAGTTTGCTATACAGGGGGAGGCGTTACTATTTTAGAAAATGTTAAAGATAAGATCCCTGTTTCTGCAGGAAAGAATATAATCAGTGCGAACCGATTACTTTTAGAGCTAAGGGGGACCAAGCAGTTTTCGTATTATTGGTTTAAAGTAGGCGATTCGTTTACCGCGAACTATTGGAATCAACAAGCCCTCATTGCCGTAAAAACATTGTTTGGGCAGCCTCATAGTAGCGCATTAATTCGAATTTCATCCGACATCAGCAAGAATGATGAAAAAGGGGCTATTGATCGAATTAAGTACTTTACAAATTTGATCCTAAATGATTTAAATCGATATCTGCCGTAAAAAATATCAAATCGTTGGGACCTCAAATCATGAATAATTCTGTTTGTTAAACAGAAAATTTTTTTTCGATCCGAAAAAGGGATGAAAATTAAAAACAACATGCGTTTAATAAATTCAACATCTTTTGATTCTAATTTTATAATTTCCCAATAAATTGTTGGAAATTGTTAAGTTTTTATAGTTTCTCTTATTGTAAGGTTATATTTAGCAATAATTTATAATAGAGGTGTTTCTTAAATGATTTTTAAAAAACTTGGCACATTATTTGCTATAAAGATTGTGTACCAAAGTTTAACAAAGCTAAATTTACATCTATGGAAACTCAGAAAAAAATCAATCACAACTCTAAAGGAAAAATGACAGTTGTTTTAGCGGTCATTTTCCTCATGCTATTTGTTCAAGCAGCTTGGGCGACCCTTTCCTTTCTCAAACCGTATGACAGTGACATCCAATCAACGAATATAAAGGAAGGCAATGCATCAGAAATTCCTGAGCAATTACCCGAAAATTCGAAATCGCATGCTCCTGAGCCGACAACTCTAGCGTTATTTGGGAGTGGTGTTCTTGGGATGGTTGTGAGTGCCATTCGAAAGGCTTATAACCATGCAAAAAGAATTTTTGATATATTTGTATCAATTGTCGCTTTTATCATCCTTTCTCCATTGTTTTTATTTGCTGCCGTTCTCATCAAGTTGAGCTCCCGCGGACCGGTTTTGTTCACCCAAGAGCGAGTAGGAAAAGATGGAAAACATTTCAAAATTTATAAATTCCGTACCATGCGCGTGGATGCTGAGAAAGAAACAGGGCCGGTTTGGGCAAAGGCAAATGACACTAGACTTATCCCTTCCGGACGTTTTTTAAGAAAGACTCATATTGATGAAATCCCTCAGTTTTTTAATGTCCTTATAGGTGACATGAGTATTATTGGGCCAAGACCTGAACGGCCAGTTTTCGTAACTAAATTTAAAGAAATTATTCCTGATTATGAACAAAGACTATCAGTCAAACCGGGCATTACTGGTTTAGCGCAAGTTTGGCATAAATATGATGAGACGATCGAAGATGTCCGTAAAAAAATCCGTTATGATTTGTTATATATTAAAAAGTTATGTCTTTGGACTGATTTAAAGATATTTTTAAGGACTTTTCGGGTTGTTCTAACTGGAGAGGGAGCTCGATAGTTAAGTAATAAATTTTTGAGTAAAAAAAGTATTGTTTAATTTGATCAGTACAGTTACAATCTAATATCTTGACATCTAGGTGGTGTCTTTATATAGAGAATAGTTTCAAACCGTAATAAAAAGATAAATGTAACAAATAAAGGGGGAGTTTAAATGAAGAAGTTATTTGTAGTTTTAGCCCTAGTTGTTGGAGTGTTCTCAATTAACTCCCAAGTTTGGGCACAACCGTTTACACCATCGATGGCGGGAGATACTTATGATACTACGCCAGATGCGATCCCGACTCCTAAGGATAATAATGATAACTTAGGACCTTATTCGGGTACGCCTTATACGTTAAGTTCAACAGAACCTGGTTCACATGGACCTAACCCGGCGGACATCAACGATGCCATCAATTTGCTTTTGAGCACTGCTTACGTAAGAAATCAAGATGTTGATTTCCTTCGTTTTCTTGGCCCAGATGCAACCTGGAAAGACTTGAGCACAATAGATAACGATGGAACATATGTGCTCGTTTCTCTTACCGCAGCTAACGAAAATACCTTAAGAGTGTATGATGTGGCTTCACCTGGGATTAAATTGAATGTTCTTGGCCCAGATCGGGGTTTTGGATATACTGGGGATGGAAGCCTGGCTAAACCTTTTGAGGCTGGTTTTTCTCCATTAACTCCAGGAACGAACTTTGGTTGGTCACTAAAAAGTGAAAGAAAGGCACCCCAGACTCCTCCATTTTTTGTAAGAGAATGGGATTCCAATGTCGCTTTTAACGTTGATGGTTTGGATCATATGTTGACATACCATTTAGCCGATTTAAAAGGTAAGAAAGTTTACATCAAAGTTGGCACGGTTGTTCAGCAGTATACGTTTAACGATCCATATCTTTTAGCCTGGGAAGACAAAGGATTAGGCACAGATGGTAAACTAGGCGATGAAGATTATGATGATCTTATTTATCTAGTTGATCGCGTTCAACCTTTCAACCCGGTTCCAGAACCGATGAGCATGATGTTGCTCGGTAGTGGGTTGGTTGGTTTAGTTGGTTTAAGAAAGAAGATTAGTTAATAATCTTTTACGGAATTATCAGAAGTAAAAGAAAATATATTCCCTAGAGCATTTGATAACCTGTAGCAAAAAGGAGAGGAGGTTCATATGAGATGTCAAAAGACACGAAAAAACTTTTATCTTTTGCCCTTATCTCGTTATTTCTCCCGTTCTTTGTCGGGTGTCAAGGTGCTGCCAATCAACTAAGTGAATTCACCTTGGGTGGGGGTGGTACAAACAATGCTGTTAGTTCTGGTTTTTTCCCCCTTAGTGTTGTAGATGGAGGTACTGCGATAGCAGCCATCCACAATCCAGAACCTACAACAGTGTTATTGTTAGGGAGTGGCTTCATAACAATGGGTTTATATAGGAATCGAAGAAAGAATAGATAATCGATCCCTTATATATGAAATAAGATAAAAAAATACGGTAGGATGAGTGATCTTCCTACCGTATTTTTTTTATTCGTGACCGTACTTAAGGCAAAAATTTGGCTTTATGTTTGACACGAATCGTATCTATGTTAAAATAACTCACTTGTTTAGAGATAATAATAATTGAATTTATAATGAATAAGCATAAAAACAATAAAAGTTTGATTTCTTTGCTGCGGTCATCAATTGAGATTCTATTTCATAAACCATTGATTTTCTATCCCTATGTGATTTCAATTTTTATTCAACTTTTTGTGCTTGAAATTTTATACTTTGCACCGCGGTATCCTTTATCGCTATTTTTTGCTCCCCTGATCAGACAATTTTGGGGGGAAATGTTTTTACATTTTCCGTTTAATCTCCTTTTATTGCCTGTTTTATTCCAATACGTAAAAACCCCGATTTATATTATCTCGAGCAGTTATCTCATTGGGATAGCAATCATTATCATCGCTGCCATTAACGAAGATCAAACGATTAGCTTTAAATCGGCCGCCAAAAAGGTATTGCCTCGCTATATCCATTTGATCTTCATCACTAGCATTTCTTATTCACTTTTTTATGGATTTTCGCAACTTTATGGATTGGTGATCAAAAGGGCCTTTATTATTCACTCTGAGACAGGAATATTTTATTTAATTAAGCGGATTGTGCTTGATGGGACTCCCTTTTTCTCCCTTTTAATAAGCGTTTTTGTTTCGACCCTCTTAGTTTTTATGATGCCGCTCCTCCTGCTCGAAAAAAAGAATTTATTCGCAGCGTTTTGGACTAATTTGAAGAAAGTTATTAAATCCTTCTGGTTTGTCTTGGGGATTGTTTTATTGCCGACCTTGTTATATCTGCCAGTCTTGTTATTGAGTAGTAATCTATCGAGTTTTGGAAATGGGGTTGCTCCTGAAATCCGAATGTCCCTCACAATAGCCAATATCCTTATTATAGTGATCATTGATGCCATCGTTTATACAGCGATAACATTATATTATTTATTTGATCAAGAAAATTAATGATTAAACGATCAATATTAATCTTTACCAGCATTCTCACCGTAGTCTATGGAATTCTTACTTTCCTTGACAGGGGGGGAGAGTATCAAGTCGAGCAGATGATTTGGAAGGCGAATGAAAAATTTCATGAGATCGCCAGAGATCCTGCCGCAGTTCCCGATCAATCTTTTGACCAACTTAGTCGACAGTATCAAAAAATTATTGAAAAATTCCCTAAATCGCCGTTAGCCAAAAAAGCGTATTTGGCGATTGGAAGGTTATATTTGGTGCAAAAAGATTTTCCGAAAACACGACTAGTCATGGAGAAAGTCCTGCAAAGATATCCGGATGATCAGGATTTCTCAGCGGAATGTCTTACGGTCATAGGAAAATCATATGAGTTGGCAGGAGATCCGGTCAACGCGGTTAAGGTTTACACAGGCATAATGACCCAATATCCTGTAACGGATATCGGACTAAGTACGCCGTTATATATCGCAAATTATTACAAGAGCATAAATCAAAACAATAAATTTATGTCAGCCTATAATAGTGCGATTTCACATTATAAAACTCTATCAGCGAAATATCCTAATTCCTCAACAGATCTGAAAAGTCTTCGTTTATTGGCGAATTGTTATATTGAAATGAAAATGTGGAATGAGGCCGTAGAGACTTTCGGACAGATATTAATATCATACCCTTCTAAGGCTGATCTCACCCCGCAACGGGCAAATTTGATCCTCAAATCGATTAATACTATTTCAACCATCCAGCTTAAGAATTATGATATTCCGATACGCATATACCAAAACTTCATTGATCAACATCCCCAACATGGTTTAAACAAGGTTCTCCATGAGATGATAAAATCCTTTAATCTCTTGCGAATTAAAGGCGTGGAGGTCGACACTAAGAATGCGGGATAAATCCTACGCTTGATTATCATGACTAGAACACTAGAAGATTTTTCTCACAGCATTCTTTTTCAAAAAATTAGCGATATTTGTGCCAGCGTTAATATCGTTAAGAATGCGCGCGAACTTTTAGAATTGTCCTTGAAGCAAACGATGGATCTTTTTGGCGCAAAAAGAGGCTCGATTTTTATTTTTAATGAGAATAAGAAAGAATTGATCCTGAAGATCGCGCATGGTATGGAAATAAATGAACAAAAGCAAATGGTCAAACGTTTGGGAGAAGGAGTGGTCGGTAAGGTTGCTCAAATCAAAAAGCCTATTGTTGTCTATGATATCGCGGATGACAGCCGATTTAACAATTTTAAACCTAGGCGAAGCTATCATACACCATCGTTCATTTGTGGTCCGCTGTTAATTAAAGATAAACTCATAGGGGTCATTAACATTGCGGATAAAAATTCTGGACATCGTTTTAATAATGAAGAGCTTCAGCTCCTTGATTTTTTGTCAAGTCAGATTGCCCTGAACTATCGGCGCATACAACTGTATCAGAAATTTAAGAATTTAGTCAAAGAGTCCAAATACCTTAAAACTAAATTAGGCAAAAGCAGCGCTGAAGCAGATGATCTAAAGAAGAAAATTGTAGTGCAAGAAAAATTTGCCTCAATCGGGAAACTTGCTGGAGGCATTGCGCATGAATTTAATAACCCTTTAGATGGCGTTATCCGCTACACAAATCTTTCGTTAGAGCATATTAAAGACGATGATGTCGTTCGTGGATATTTATTAGAAATTAAGTATGGCCTTAATCGTATGGCAAATATCGTGAGAAGTCTTCTTGCCTGTTCACGAAATTCACGTCTTGCTATAGAGGAAATCGAAATTAATCGTTCGATTGAACAAGTGATTCTTAATCTTAAATCAGAAATTGCATATAAGAAGTTAATCATCGAGAAAGATTTTGATCATACGATCCCACCGATTATGGATTTAGGGATGGAGTTAATCGTTTCCAACTTGTTTCGTAATGCCATTGACGCAGTTGATAAGGGGGGGAAAGTCACGGTTGTTACGCGAAATTTACACAATTATGTTTCGCTTAAAATCATTGATTCAGGATGCGGATTTTCAAGAGAATTAGCTCAAAAAATATTAGAGCCATTTTATACAACCAAAGACATTGATAAAGGATGTGGCTTAGGGTTAACGATTGTTAACGAAATCGTCAAGAGTTATGACGGAAAGATGACGATTGAAAGCGTCCCGAAAAAAGGTTCAACATTCACGATTTTTATTCCATTAAAGATAAAAGATGAAAAAAGAATTATATAGCGCCTATCACATCCTCATTGTAGATGATGAGCCGCTGATTCGACAGTCATTGTATGAAATCTTGAGAATTGAGGGCTACAAAGTACATATGGCTCAAAATGGAGAAGAAGCGATAGAATTACTCAAAAAATTTCATATTGATATTATTTTAACGGATATGAAGCTTCCTAAAATGAGCGGGCTTGATATTCTGACTTTTGTGAAAGAAAACAAGCCTGACATCGAAGTTATATTAATAACGGGTTTTGGAACAATCGAATCTGCTGTCGATGCCATGCGAAAAGGGGCTGCAGACTATATCACAAAACCAATCAATGATAGTGAAATTAAAATTATTCTTAACCAAATTGTAGAACGCAAACAAATTCTTAAAGAAAATTTAAATTTAAAAAAGATTATCGCACAAACTTCCCGAAAATCTTTTTGCAGTATCATTGGATCCAGCCCGAAAATGCAGAAGGTCTACCACGTGATTGACTGTGTTGCAAGCACGAATGCGACAGTCCTAATTACAGGGGAAAGTGGAACAGGAAAGGGTTTGGTGGCGAGAGCAATTCATGAAAGTGATCAGAATCGATCCGAGAAACCTTTTGTAGAGGTCAGCTGTGGGGCTCTTTCGGAAACATTGCTTGAAAGTGAGTTGTTTGGACATGCCAAAGGATCATTTACTGGAGCAATTCGAGATAAAGAGGGAAGATTTGAAATCGCGCAGGGTGGAACGATTTTTCTCGATGAGATTGATGCATTTTCGCCTAATTTACAAGCGAAACTTTTACGCGTATTGCAAGATGGAGTATTTGAACGTGTTGGCGATAACCAAACGCGAAGAACTAATGCTCGAATTATCGTTGCCACCAATCAGGTTTTAACCGATTTAGTGGAGAAAGAACTTTTTAGAGAAGATCTTTATTACCGAATCAATGTGATTTCGATTCAATTGCCTCCGTTACGAGAACGAAGGGATGATATTGATTCTTTAATAACGCATTTCATTCAGATGTATGCCCAAAAAAATAATAAAAAGATTACTAAATTATCAGAAGATGCCCATAAAGTTTTTATAACATATGAATGGCCAGGAAATATTCGTGAACTGGAAAATGCCATCGAAGGCGCTGTCATTATGACGAAAGACCATGTCATTAATATTTCAGATGTCCCCAATCATACCAAATTTTCAGCTTCAACGTCGTTAAGCACTAATAAATCATCAAGCTCTAAATCTCTTAAGAAAGTGTTAGAACAGCCAGAAAGAGAACTTATTCTTTCTGTTCTCGATGAATGCAATTGGAATCGCAACAAAGCCGCGGCGAATTTAGGAATAAACAGGACAACCTTATATAACAAAATGAAAAAATTTAAAATTATCTTTGACCGGGTCAAAACGCATGAATAATCCGGAATATTTAAGACATGAATTTATGGAGCAATTGATCAATAGAGAAAAATGGGTCGATATTCTGAAGCATTTTATTGATGTGTTGCAAATCGATATTTTCTTAGTTAGTCTTGATGGAGAAGTGATTATCCCTCCGTGTAAAGATAAATACGGGGGAGAATTATGGACAGCGAATTCCGACTTCACATCCACGGGAAAAGAAAAAAATATGAATTTTTTGACAAAATTTGAGAAACACGGAATGTACCTCGAATATAATCATCATTCCGACCTGCAAAGTTTTGCAATCCCCCTACAGCTCGAAGAAGGAAAAACGCTCGCGTATATGATTGTTGGTCCTGTTGCTTTAAACAAGCGACTTGATTCTCAAGATTTGAAGAAAATCAAATCAATTACTGAAAAATTATCCGTCAATGCCGAACGTGTTGTCAGTATCTTGCATGAAATTAGAGTTGTGTCGTTTCTTACGATGAAATCAATCCTTGATTTATTATTTGAGGTATCAAAATATGTTCTGCAGCTTAGTTCTCAGGGGCAAAAATTTCAGAAATTGACAACGAATAAAGAAAGCATCGCTCAGCAAGTCAGCGATGCAGCTCAAGATATTTATTCTTCAATATGTCTTGATGAATTACTGGTCACGCTTTTGGATGTTGCGCTCAGTATGACAAAGACAGAATGTGGCTCGATTATGGTTTTTGATCAAAATAATCAAGTTTTAACGATTAAAGTATCCCGGGGGTTAAATACGGAAATCGCGAGTTCGACTCAGATTAAAATTGGGCAAGGAGTTGCGGGGTATTCAGCCCAGAAGAAATTACCGCTGATTATACGTGGGACCCATGGGGATAATCGGATTAAGAGTTATTTAAAAAGACCAGAAATTCAACATGCCCTAGTTGTCCCAATCTTGACCGAAAACAATGTGTTCGGAGTTTTAAATTTACATACAAAACGCAAGAGAAGCAATATCAATGATGAGAGCCTGGGATTAATTCAAAACCTATCCAAATTAACTTCCGCCGCTATAAGCAGTATTCAGCAAAAGCAAAACTCAGATTTTAATTAACCTATAGACGCATTAAAATTGGTATTTGAGGGAATAAATTTTTGTCTATATATATTCTTATAATATATGTTATGTTAACTTTTATGCTTAAAATTAGAGATTAATGGAGAGATATTCCCATGTTTCGTTCTTGGGATTTTATTTAGGTGGATTAGGATTCAACAACCAGCTTAAATTGAACTTTATCAGGCGCTTTTTGGACTGGGGTCATTGTCTCGATTGTTTCGGAATCAATTTCGAGTAAAACATAACGATCATCTTCCGGGCTGGAGAAATATTGTCTGAGCATCGGGATGTTATTCCAGACGAGTTCTTTCTTTTCAAGATTTTGGCTGATTTTGGCTTTCGCAGTAATCCGACAAAAGCACATTTTTCTGTCAATGTAGCAGAGTTCGATATTGGGATTCTTTGTGATATGCTCAATTGTTCGGGAATGCGAAAGAACAGCCAGTAGTAATTGACCGTCATCTGCCAAGTGTGGCATCATGGGTCTTACTTTCGGCTTATTGTCTTCAACTGTGGCTAAGCACCCATACCCCGCATCCTTAATTAAATCAATAATCCAGTTCTTTTTTAATTCCTGTTTCTCATCCATTACAATTCCCTCCATTCTTAATGTCGATCTCTTAGTATTGATAATTAAACTTTAATGATCCTTCTAAAGCGTTATTATTTAAGGCAACAATTTCTGCCATAATCGCAATGGAAATTTCTTCGGGAGTTTGCGCTCCAATTTTTAGTCCCATCGGCGCGTTAATCTTTTTGATTAATTTTTCAGGGAAATTTTTTTCTCGTAATCGTCTTATAAATTTAATTTTTTTTACTTTGCTTGAGATAAAACCAATATAACTTGCTTTTGATCGCAACGCAGCTTGTAGGCAGTTGAAGTCATTTTCGTACCCTTGTGTCACGATAATAATATAAAATTCTTTTGTCGGTTTTATTCGTTTTAAAATTTCTACATGTTCTCCAACGTAGATCTCATCAACGTGCGGGAAACGCTTTTTGTTGGCAAATTCGGGACGATTATCAATAATAGAGACTTTGTAGTTTAACATTTTTGCAAAAGCAGATAACGGCAAGGCAATGTGCCCAGCCCCGCAGATAACAAAATGGCGTTTTCCGGCAAACGGTTCAATGAATACTCTGATTTTCCCTCCGCAAATCGAATTGCCGGGTCTTTCATCGAATTTATATGTCACCGTCGTTGGTTTTTGGGTTTTGATCGCTTTGATGCATTCCAGATGGGCATTGCGCTCATTTCTTCCTCCTCCAATTGATCCACTCATGCTCCCATCTTCGAACACGATCATTTTAGCTCCGGTTTTCCGCGGGGTTCCTTTGAGGGTAGATTCAATAATGGTTGCAAAAGCGTAGCTTTTACCTTTTTGGGCGGCTTCAAAAGCTTTTAAAAACAAGTCATCCATTCAATTATCTTTCTAGGACGTAGGCTTTTATGATTTTTTGCTCTTGCTGGGGACGATTGGATGGGCCAACAGGAGAATTCGAAATCTTCTCAACCACATCAAAACCGTTGGTGATTTCACCAAAAATCGTGTGAATGCCATTCAGCCAAGGGGTTGGAGCAACGGTAATAAAAAATTGACTCCCGTTAGTGTTCGGACCGGAATTGGCCATGGCCAGAAGTCCTTTGCGATCGAATTTAATCATTGGATTAATTTCATCTTCAAATTTCCCGCCCCATATACTTTTCCCATAGCGTCCGATTCCAGTGGGATCTCCACCTTGAATCATAAAATTTTTTTTCACACGATAGAATATGGTTCCATCATAATAATTTTTATCGACCAGGCCAATCATGTTTTCGCAGGCCTTCGGTGCGATATCAGGAAATAATTTTACTTCAAAAGGACCTTGGTTGGTCTCAAAGATGATGAGTGGATTTTTCTTCAGCGATGGCTGCAGATTGTTTTCTTGCGCTCGTAACGAATTTCCGATAACACAAACGGAAAAACATATCGCAAGAATCATTAAAGATTTCTTTATCATATCAGATCTCGACTCATTCTTGCTTGATATATGCTCTGATGATCTTTTGATCATCTACTGGACGTTCTTGAGCATCTGTCGGGACTTTATTGATTTTGTCAACGACATCATATCCTTTGATCACTTCTCCGAACAAGGTGTATTGCATGTCATTTCGGGGGGCCGGAACGGTTGTAATAAAAAATTGACTTGTATTTGTATCAGGTCCTGCATTTGCCATGCCAACAAGCCCTTTTCGATCAAATTTCACGAAAGGATTAACCTCATTTTCGAACGGTTTTCCCCAAATGCTCTTGCCTCCTGCTCCCGTTGCCGTTGGATCTCCTGTTTGAATGACCCAGTCTTTGACAACACGATGGAAAATAAGACCATCATAAAATTTTTTTTTTATTAAGCCGATCAAATTTTCGCAGGCTTTGGGAGCAATGTCCGGAAAAAGTTTAATTTCAATATTCCCTTGGGTTGTTTCAAAAACAACTACGGGGCCTGAAGCATTTTGCGCCTTCGGTGCGCTACAGGAAGTGAAAGGTAAGACAGCAAAGAAAATGAGTATTAAAAACCGGTTTAACATATCTGGGGAAAACAAAATATTCTAAAATTATGTGGCTGAAATCGCGACATTTCGATCGTTGGTCAAATTTTCTTTAAGCTCTTGATCGGTTTTTGCCTCTCTTAACTTGTCTGTCGAAGAATTGAGCTCTAATTGAAGTTTATGATTTAAATTCCGTGTTTCCAACAATTGTTTTTCTAAAATAGAATTAACGATTTGTGCCCCTTTGACAACTTCCATTTGATGAAATAAGGCCTTCTGGAGTTTTTCAATTTCTAGACTCTTTTCTGATATCAATACTTCGAAACGCTCACATTGATTTTTCAACGTTAAAATAGTCTGATCTTTCTCATCGCTTGACGGCTTTGAGGATTTGTTTTCCTGAGAGTTTCTATATGTCATCATCCGGAGATCTTCTCTATCTTTAATTTTTAAATTAATACTTCCCTCTCTTCTGTTATATAAAATTTTGGTGATTTCGATTGGGGCAGGAGTGTTAGCGATCGTTTCCTGGGTTGTTTCTGTATCTTGGAGCGAAGAAATTTTTTCCACTTTATTGTTTTGTATTTTCTCTTTCATCAGAAGAGAACAAATGACATAACCTCCGACAAGGAGGATCGCTAAATAAATAAATAGAAGTAGGTTGAAAATATCTCACCTCCTTGGAAAAAACTTATTTTTTGACGATATCACTCAATGCGCTATAATATCAGCATGATTTCCTGCATTTTACTCACGGCCGGCAATAGTTCCCGTTTTGGTTCTCCCAAGGCTTTAGCGCTTTTAAATAATACGACCAATGTTATTACTCGCCTGCAGAATACGCTGCTGGCGACTCAGGTTCATGAAGTTATTGTTGTTCTTGGCGCTCATTCGGAAAAAATCAAGCCTTCGATTATTCGACATAAAAAGATCAAATCTACCGTTAATCAGGAACACCAGTTAGGACAAACATCTTCATTTAAGACTGGCCTTCAAATGGTTTCTAATCGTTCGTTGGGGGTCATGTTGCTTCCCGTTGATTGTCCGTTTATCCAGGCGCAAACGATTGATCGACTAATACGTGAGTTCATTCAAACCAATCCTCATATCCTCATCCCGACCTATCACAAGAAAAATGGGCATCCACCGATTTTTAACGTAAGTTTAGTCCCTGCGCTTCTTCAGATGGACAATTCCATGGGTCTTAATTCCTATCAAAAACAATCCAACATTAATACTTTCTATTTCGAAATCGATGATGAATGGATTTTGAAAAGTTTCAATACGTCAATTGATTTCGAAAGACTAAAAAAAGAGTATTCATTGGAACATGCGGCGGAAATTTAGCCTGCCATAAACTAAGCGGTTGAAGCAAACAAAAGTAATCAACTATTCGGTCCAATTGTTCTGATCATTTGATTCGTTGCTTAAGAAAACAATCACTTCGGCCGTATAATCTTCGCGGATATTCGCATTGGCAAATATTTTAGTTAATTTGTTGTCTGTCCATTTTTTAGTCTCCGAACTGATCGTGATGTTTGTGATCGCATCACCTCCGATTGAAGCCGCTTCGGTTTTTAGTCTATCAAGGATTTCTTCTTTTTTCTGATTGCGTTCCGCGTTAATCGTCACATATCCAATGGTTTTATGCGGTTGGTTGACATCTGCGAGATATTGAATTGAATTTTGGGCAGGATAGTAGTCAAACGTTGTTTCTTCGGAAGAGATTTTATAAAAACTGCATCCCAACAAGAATGAAAACGAAAAACATAGTATGCCAAATAAAGATTTTTTAGCGTAAACGTTATGCGTTGCTTTTTTCATAGCCCTGCTTGCTCAGTTCCTCTTTTTCTTTGATGGCCTTTAATATTTTATCCGGGGTGATGGGTAATTCTTTCATCCGAACCCCTATAGCGTCCTCAATCGCATTGGCAATCGCCGCAGAGGTGGGAAGTAATGAGGCCTCCCCCATCCCCTTGGCTCCAAAAGGGCCCTCCGGGTCATTCGTTTCAATCATAATAGTTTCAATGGGAATTGCGCCAATTGACTTAGGTAATCGATAGTTGGCGAAATTGGGATTAACCACCCTTCCATTGCGGAATTTGAGATCTTCATAAAATGTATAGCCGATTCCCATGGCAATCGAACCTTCAATCTGCCCCTCGACCGATTGAGGATTTATGGCTTTACCGATATCGTGAGCATCCCACATTTTTAGGACTTTTACCTGCCCCGTTTCTTTATTGACCTCTACTTCGGCAATCTGTGCTTCAAATCCGTAGCTTCCGGAAACATTGCCTTCCGCAGTTCTAAAATCAACTGGTGTTGTTTTGGGATTATAACTTCCTCTTCCGATGATTTGACGTCCATAATTAAAGGAATAACAAAGGTCTAAGGCTTTGTCGAACGTCATGATGATCGAGTTGTTGGTTTTGTTTACCACTTGCTCCGCGATAATATCTAAATCATCGATATTTAATTTATGCTCTTCAGCGACAACACTGAGGATTTGTTTTTTTGCATCCGTCGCCGCTCGTTTGGTTGCATTTCCAGAGATAAACGTCACGCGGCTGGCAAAACTTCCGGTATCAAAAGGTGTGATTTCGGTGTCCCCGGATTTACATCGGATTCGACTATAACTTACTCCTAATTCATGAGCGGCGATTTGGGAAAGAGCTGTGTTAGATCCTTGTCCGGTATCGGCAGCACCGGTAAAAAGATAAACAGACCCGTCTTCTTCCACCTTTACGATGGAGCCAGCTGATTCATGCGATTTATACATTTTTGATCCCATGACATCGGCGGCAACGCCAATGCCAATGCCTCGGCATAAATGCTTTTGCTTCCCTCTCTTCTCTTTCCAGTTGGAAGCGGTGGCGGCTTTTTCGATGCATTCTTTCAGGCCATTGGAAGAAAGATACATTTTGTTGATTGTAACCATATTGGGTTCCGTGATATTTTTTAGCCGAAATTCGATCGGATCCATTCCGATCCCCTGTGCTAATAAATCGATATGGGATTCAACAGAAAATCCGGATTGCACTCCGCCAAAACCGCGGATAGCGCCGCTGATCGGATTATTGGTATAGACGCGGTAGCCGTTGATACGAAAATTTTTGATTTTGTAAACCATGAACGTTCGCATGATTGCCGCGGCGATAACGGTTGGGCCATAGCTGCAATAAGCCCCTCCATCCGCAATAACTTCACCGGAAATGGCCATCAGGGTTCCGTCTTTTTTGATGCCTGATTTTAATTTGTAGAGCATCGCGTGTTTCCGTCGGGAAAATGAAAATTCTTCTTCGCGCGAATAGGTTATTTTAACCGGCAGTCCACCGCATTTACGGGATAACAGACAAACTGCAAAATCCATGGGAAGCATTTCTAATTTTCCGCCGAACCCTCCACCAACGGCAAGTTTAATAACGCGGACGTCATTTAAATCCATTTTTAAACATTTCGCCAAGGCCTCCCGGCATTTAAACGGGGCCTGACTTGAAGACCATAATGTGATTTTATTTGAAAATGTTTCGAATTGTCCAACGCAAACATGTGGTTCTAATGCAGCATGAGCTGCTGCTTGGGAGTAAAAAATGTCTTCACGAACATAATCCGATTCTTTCAGGGCGCGGTCGACATTACCGAAATTAACTGGTAGGATAACCGCAATATTATTCATCGCTTCATGAATTTGCGGTGCGCCTGGTTTCATGGCTTCGACCATATCAAAAACCGCTGGAAGGATTTCATACTGAACATCGATCAATTTTAATGCTTCTTCGGCTGTCTCTTCATCCACCGCCGCGACAGCGCCTATTTCATCGCCGATATAACGTACTTTATCCGATTCCAGGGCTTGTTGATCGACTGTATGCGGGAAAAAATATTCATTGGATCCAAATTTGATAAGATAGGTATCCTTGGCGGTGATAATGGCTTTGACGCCGGGTAATACCTCGGCTTTAGAGGTATCGATACTGAGAATACGCGCATGCGGATGGGGACTGCGCAACATTTTTCCGACCAGCATATTGGGAAAACTGACGTCGAACGCATATTTCGCCTGACCGGTCACGATCCCTTTTCCGTCGATACGCGGGACGCTTTTTCCAACCGGATTGACGTAGTTTTTATTGATTCGTGTGATCATAAATTTTATCGCTAATTAATGATTGATAAGATTCGTTTGTGTGAGATGAACGGAATTTAATTTGTTCTCTTGTTCTTCCATTTTCTGTCCGGCGGCACGGATGGCATCAAAAATTTTAAGGTATCCGGTACACCGGCAGAGATTTCCATCTAGGGCATATTCGATATCTTCCTGGGTCGGGCGGTGATTTTGGTCCAATAATGCCTTGGAAGACATAATCATTCCCGGAATACAAAAACCGCATTGAACGGCACCGTGATCCAAAAACGATTGTTGAACCGGGTGAAGGTTTTCTCCTTCGCTTACCCCTTCGATTGTCGTAATCTCGTCTCCTTCAAGACTGTTTGCTAAAGTGATACAGGACAGGACAGCTTTTTGATTGATGATCACCGTACATGCCCCGCACTCTGACTCGGTGCAACTCGTCTTGGTTCCCGTCATGCCGAGCTGATCGCGCAAAACCTCAAGAAGGGTTTCGTGACCTTTCAAATCGACTTCAACCAGTTTTTTATTGATTTTTAGTATCATAGTTTTTTTCTCCTCTGGACTAACTCTAAAATGGCATTTTTAATACAAACGCGAAACATCGATTTTTTATAGTCATCACTACGCGTATCGTAGATACTCAGATCGAGATGGTTTAATGCTTCACTAGCGATGCTTTCCTCGATCTCAGATTTATTCAAAAATTCCTCAAGAATTATATCACGTTTTGCGAAAACGGTTCCACTATTTATAACGACTTTTGTTTGCTGGAAACGTTCATCGGTCAAGGTCGATCGAATACATGCGCCTAATAACGGAACATCAACCTCGGACAGTTTCTTGACACGCTGATAGCTCAGTTGACATTTTTTGTCGCGTTTAATGGAGAGGTGCGTGAGCAAATTGTTTGTTTTTGCACCCTTATTAAAAAATTCTTCAACGGTGACTTCCTCTTTTGTATTGGATCCGACAAAATGCATTTTGGTATCTAATGCGATGAGCGGCGCACCTAATTCGGTCCATGTATAACGGCTGGTTAAATTTCCTCCTACCGTCGCCATATTGCGGATTAGATTCGTCGAGATGTTGCGGCAAACTTTTTTGAGAATTGCAAAATTATCGGTTAAGTGCGGCGAATTGTATAAATCTGTAATACTGGTCATTGATTTGATCGTGAGCGTTTCCGGATCAGTCGTGATCCCTTTTAACTCTGCAATCTTACGTAGACTGATAATATTCGGGACCGTTTTCATCCCTTTTTTCTTAAGCAATTTGAGGCTGTTTAATAAAAATGTTCCACCGGCCAGTAAGCGGCATTCTCCCAATGATGAATAAAGAGACAAGGCTTCGGACACAGTTTGCGGTGAGTAAAAATTGATCGGATTTAATAACATATTCTGAAAGAAAATTTATGGGTATAATCAAAATCCTTCTCGAGAAACACCTATAATTATACCAGCAAAGTGTTGCTTGGCAAGAAATAATACCGATAAGTTATGGAGAGGAATTTTTGGAAATTAGCATTCATTTTAGAGATTACTGGGAGGTAAAACAAACCGTTTAGGCGTGATGTAAATACCTTTCCGCATCCAGAGCGGCCATGCATCCGGACCCGGCAGATGTGATCGCCTGTCGATAAATTTTGTCTTGGACATCTCCACAGGCAAAAACGCCTTCGATGCTTGTTTTTGTTGATCCGGGTGTGGTTTTGATATAGCCCGTTTCATCTAAAGTCAACTGTCCATCGAGAAAAGCGGTATTAGGCAGATGTCCGATTGCATAAAACAGGCCGTTCGCTTCTAAAATAGACTCTTGGTTTGTTTTGACATTTTTTACTTTTAAACTTGTAAGAGATTTTTCTCCCACCACTTCTGTCAAGACCGTGTTCCAAATGACCTCGATTTTTTTGTTTGAGAACAGACGTTCTTGCATTGTTTTCGACGCCCGAAGCGTATCGCGGCGGACTAGGAGAATGACTTTGCTTGCGTATTTTGTTAGAAAAGTGGATTCCTCAACCGCGGAATCACCTCCCCCAACAACGACCAAGATTTTATTGCGGAAAATCGGCAAGGCCCCATCGCAGACCGCACAGGCGGAAATCCCTTTTTGCCAAAGACGATTTTCTCCCGGAACAAACATGCGCTTGGCGGTCGCTCCGGTGGCAATGATAATGGTCTTCGTTTTTGTTACTTGAGAACCGCAAAAAACTTTAAAAAGTTTTTCCTTGAGATCAATTTTGTCAACTGTTACGGTTTCAATCCGGGCACCGCATTTGATCGACTGGTCGCGCATGCGTTCCATCAATTCCGGCCCCAGGATCCCTTTGGGGAATCCCGGATAATTTTCGACCTCGGTTGTCGTCGTCAACTGCCCCCCGGCCGCAACACCTGCGGCAACGAGACCTTCAAAGATTAATGGATTCAACTTAGCTCGCCCGGCATAAATCGCCGCTGTGTGGGCTGCTGGTCCTGAACCAATGATGATTAGATTTTCCATAGGCATGTCTTTTCCATCTGCTCATCGTTATGGAAGACCCCTGCTATTTCTTTTTAGGAATCATTGCGAAACAACAGGGGTTGCCACAAAATTTGATGGAATTTATTTTTAAATTTGAAATCGATCTAATATTTTCGCGCGAGGTTTTTTTTCAGCGCTGTCACGCAGTTTATGCAGGATATCGTCATAACACGCTTTCGCGGAATTTTGATAGAAAAGACCAAAATACCGTCTCTCACTGCTGGCGTATTTAAACGCGCCCTCCAAACTCGTCGGATCATGCTCCACGACCTCTGTTTTTTCCGCCAACCGTTTATCCGGAGTGATCCCTTTTTCATGCTTTAAGAAAGAAAACCAGCTCGACGTTTTATAATCAAACGCATTGGGATCATAATGAGGGCATCGTTGGGAGATATGGACAAACGAAAATCCTTTATGCTGAAAGGCTGCTGCAATTGTGCTCGCAAGATGATCCGGCATCCAATCAGCGGTGCTGGCGACAAATGAAGCCCCTGCCCCTAAAACCAGGGTCAACGGGTTTAACGGATCCAGATAAGTTCCGCTCGGTTGGGTGTTGGTGGGATGTCCTTTACGTGTCGTCGGAGATGTTTGGCTTTTGGTCAGGGCATAAAGTTCATTATCAAACAGAAGGAAAACACAGTTAAAATTTTTATTAATGCCATGAACGAGATGGTTCCCTCCGATACTGAGCGCGTCGCCGTCTCCGGATTCAATGAAGATATCCAGATCAGGTCTGGCTAATGCTAATCCTAAGGCCACCGTAATCGGACGGCCGTGAATCGAATGAACGCCGTAGGTGTTGATATAATTCGGGGCCCGGCCGGAACATCCGATCCCGGAGACATGCACGGTCAGATGCGGCTGCAACTGTCGATCAACCATAAACCGTTTAATGCCCATCAGGATCCCATAGTCCCCGCAGCCTGCACACCAGCGCGGGTTATCGGTATTCAATGATTTGACTGTGACCGGTTCAGCGGATTTATTTTCAACATGAGTACTCATGATAATAACTCCTTTACTTGTTCCATAATAATTCTTGGTCTTAAGGGTCGTCCGGTTGCCTTGGCAATCATGGGTTGCACATCAATCAAGGTCTCCGCGCGTAAAAGCATCGCCAATGGAGAAAGTTTGAATTCATCGCCATACGCTAATTCAACGGTGACGACCTTTTTAAATTTTGAGAAAATTTCTTTAATCATCAATGGAAACGGATAAACAATTTTGAAATGAATCCCAGAGGCTGGAATTCCTTGGGCGCGACAACTATTAATTGCCTCTTCGATAGCTCCGCGGCTGCTTCCCCACCCCACAATAAGAATGTTTCCTTGCTCTGGACCGAACATTTCCGGTTTCGTTAAGGCCTTGCGGACTTCATGGATCTTGGAGTTACGGATCGCGTGGGCGCGTTGACTGGTTTTGGAAAAATAATTGATTTGTCCCAAATGATCTGAATTAAGACCAGTCACCCGTCGCATCCCCTGGAGATCGCCCGGCGCCGCTTGGTTATCGCGGACCATCTCGATATTGGCTGGTAAACGGCTCATGTGGAAACGTTCGAGGACAAAATCCTGAATATCATCCACATTATTCATTTCGGTGACTTTTGGTTTATCGATGACCTTGTAACTATTTGCCGTCTGGAAATCGCTCATCAGCATGACCGGAACACGTAATTTTTCAGTCAGATAGCGGGCCATCTGCGGGGCGTAAAAACAGTCAATGACATTGGCGACACTTAAAATAACCTTCGTATTGTCTCCATGGTTTCCAAATAAGACTGCGGGAAGATCCGATTGTTCGGTCTTCGTAGGCATCCCAGTTGATGGTCCTGATCTCTGGGCATCGATCACAATTAACGGAATTTCAGCCGCCGTAGCGTATCCGATAAATTCTTGTTTCAAAGAAAGCCCTGGACCAGACGTACAGGTAATGGCAGGAACTCCGCCGAAATAGGATCCGATGGCTGTTCCGATTGCCGCAATTTCGTCTTCAGCCTGATGGACAAGCCCTCCATAGGACGGAAAAACTTTCGCCAGCGTGTGCATGATCGATGAGGCCGGCGTGATCGGATATCCGGAAAAAAGCTTAATCCCAGCATCAATGATCCCCATGCTTAATGAAGTATTTCCGTCAATTAGAATTTTTTCAGTCTGACTTGGTACTCCAGCGACTTCAATGGAAAAAAGGATATTGGCTTTCGCATAGTCGTACCCATTTTCATAGATTTTGATGTTCTTTGAAAGTATTTCTTCTTTTAATTTTTTCCCAAAAGTTTTATTGATTTCCGCGATCACGATTTCTTTGGGCATGTTATAAATCGAGCTTAACATCCCTAAATAATACATATTCTGTCCGGAATTACTGAGGCTTTGGATCAAGGCCTTGGATTCGGCCGTGATTTCGAAGGGATAAGTCGAGATTCCCATTTTAGTCAAACGTTTACAAACCTTCTCATAAGATTCTTCATTGGCCGGTTTGTCCCCCATATCCAAAAGGACGCGACAGTTCACGTTAGTCTCTTCATCGTCAATCCTGCGATCCAGGACGATCTCATGCGACGCGAGAATAATGTCCGTGTCGTTTCCAATGTTCGTGATATCGAAATCGGCCAGACGGATAATGACCCCGGAAAGGGCCGGCCGTGTTCTGGGCGGTGGACTGATTTCTGCTGGGATCATGGGCTCGATATAAACATATTTTCCCATTTTGGCAAACGCCGTGATTAAAATATCACCTGCTTTTTGAGCTCCGAAGCCAGCATCCATCAGTAACTCAAAACGCGAGATTTTCTTTTTCTCAACTGACATCTCTTCAACCTCTTTTTAATTTGTTAATAGTTAAATAAAATTACTTTTTTGATCCTTAATTAAAATTTTCTATATGGATGTTACTATAACACGTTGCAATCTTTTCGCAACACTAAAAAATCAATTTTAGGCATTCATGCATGAGCGTTATTCTATTCGGAAGATTTGAATTCAGACCGAAGATCCAAAGGATTTTAATACTTTGGGAGAAGGAAAATAACTTGTTCTAACAGCGATGAGCGATCTGGGGAAACTAGCTTGCAATTTATAAGACCCCTTCCATATTCCGAAGTGATCATGACTCCCGTATTATGCCTTCAGTTGTGGACGTAATTCTTTCAAAGTTTTCATAAAAGACTGATTCTCTTCAATTTTGAAATTATTTTTCCCTTCTTCTTCCTTTAATATTTCTTCCACTGAATAATCGGATTTAATAACAAATCCAGCGTCTTTAATCATCCGCAGGGTTCTCGCCCGGGAAGATCCCTTGGTATTCAGATAACCATCAAGGAACAGAGAATTCGCTGGATAAAGAGCCATCACCTCCATACTTCTTAAATGCCCCTCTCTACCGGCGGCGACACGCAGCTCGGAGTCAGGGTTTAAAAATCGGTATAAGCACAAAATGCGCAGGCAATATTCTGGGGTTAAATGAGAAAATTTTTTAACGGTATTGCCTTCAATCGGAATTAAATAATTGACCGGGATCGATTTGACCCCTAAACGTCGTAAATTTTTCGCAACCTCAATGACATCCGCCACCTCTTCTCCCATCCCAACAATAATTCCGGAGCACAATTCGATCCCGGCCGCTTTGGCCGAAGTTAGGGTGTTGAGACGGTCTTGAAAAGTGTGTGTTGTGCAAATGTTGGGATAGTTGCGTTCGGAGGTGTTCAGATTATGATTAAGCCGATCGAGGCCGGCTTCTTTCAACTTTTTGGCTCCCTGATCCCCAATGAGTCCAGCCGAGATACAAACCTGGATTGGATACCGTGATTTGATTTCCTTCACGAGGGTACATAGGACATCGATTCGTCTGGGAGACGGGCCTCTGCCCGCGAAAACCATGCAATAGCGAAACGCCCCTGATTCATAGGCGCGTTTGGCTTCCGACAAGATTTCTTCATCGGCTTTTAACGGGTATTCTTCTATATTCGCCTTTGAGGTTTTCGCCTGCGCGCAATAATGACAATCCTCGGGACAAAAGCCGTTCTGGGCATTATTGATAATGTGCACCATGACTTCTTTCCCTCGGAAGTGTTTTCGCACCTGATAGGCGGCATCTAAAAGCGGTAATAATTCTATTTCCTGAGAGGTCAAGATGCGATGGGAATGTTCATCCGAAAGGATCTCGCTTTTCAAACTTTTTTCGACCAACTCTTCGTAAATGATCCGATTCATATGGTTTCCAATATATGTTTATACAGGTTATTTCCTTAAAAAATAAACAGGCCCATTGTAATATAAAAAATATAATAAAGCAATATTGGACATCAGATGACTTGATGTTAAAATAATTTTCACAGATGAAGACTTTTTATATCTTAATCATTAAATTTGGGGCTACGGGCGACGTCTTGAGGACAACGACGATCCTCCACGGATTAAAACGGGAATATCCTCAAGCCCATATCACTTGGATTGTTGAGGATAAACGGTCTTTCGATCTCCTTAAAAATAATCAGTTTATCAATAATCTCGTCAGTTATGAAGCGATCAGGTTGATTCCTTTCAAAGATGAAAAATTCGATTTATTGATTTCCTTAGATGAGGATCCCCATGCCTTAGCTCTCGCGAGCGCGACCAATGCCAAAGAGAAATTGGGATACGGTCTCGATGAACAAGGGCAGATTAAAGCGTTTAATCCAGAGAGTCAATATGCCTTCCAGCTTCGCATTTCGGATGATTTAAAATTCAGAAAAAATCAAAAAACCTATCAACAAATCATCTTTGAAATGGCCCGTTTGCATTACAAACGGGATCCTTATATTTTAGCGATTGACCGTCGCGATAAAACGTATGCCGAACAGATTTTGAAGAATTTCGGTGTTGCTCATGGGGAGTTGGTGATTGGTCTCAATACGGGTGCTGGACCCCGATTTGCGTTTAAGTCATGGACAGTTAAAGGTTATCTCGGCCTTGTTCATCGACTCAAAGAACAGCTCAAATGTAAAATTATGTTATTAGGCGGCCCAGAAGAAGAACAAAAAAATCGGGAAATTGTAAACCAATGTAAAGACTTGGTCTTGGCCCCGGGCACGCACCATTCCATCACTCAATTCGCGGCTCTTGTGGACCAGTGTCATCTGATTGTCAGTGGCGATACCGTTGGGATGCACATTGGAATTGCGCTAAAGAAATCAGTGATTGCTATATTCGGACCGACTTGTCCGCAGGAAATCGATCTTTATGACCGCGGGATTAAAATCGTTTCGCCCATTGAATGCGCTCCCTGTTACAAAAATTTTTGTGATTTCAAAGTGACCTGCATGGATAAAATTTTAATTGACGACGTTTATAACGCGATTTGCAAATTACTTCCGCAAGAAGCCAAACCCAAGATATGAAATCAATCGTTGTAATCCCAACTTACAATGAAAAGGCCAATATTGAACCTCTTCTTAAAGAAATATTGACACTGGTTCCGGATATTCATGTCTTGGTCGTTGATGACAGTTCTCCCGATGGCACAGCTGAATTGGTCCATCAACTTCAGTCATCCGATTCGAGAATCCATTTGATGGTGAGAAAAAGCGCGCGTGGACGGGGTTTGGCGGGAATTGCCGGTTTTCTATATGCGATCGAGAACAATTTTGACTATATCATTGAAATGGATGCAGACTTTTCCCATTCCCCTCACGACATCCCCCGCTTTTTGGCTGAAATCAAAATTTTTGATATTGTGATCGGATCAAGGAATATTCCTGGAGGAAAAATCCTTAACCGTCCGCTGATCAGGGATGTGATCTCTTGCCTGGCAAATCTTTATATCCGCTTGGTATTACGGTTACCCATATACGATTGCAGTTCCGGTTTCCGCTGTTTCCGCAAGGAAGTCCTTGCATCTATCCATCTGGAAGAAATGGTCTCTGTTGGCCCATCGATACTTGAAGAAATCCTTTATGCCTGTCAGCAACGCCGGTATAAATTCAAGGAAATTCCAATTACTTTCCACGATCGCAAAGAAGGGCAATCAAAACTGACCTTAGAGAAAATATTGAACACATTTTATGTGATCACCCTGATTCCTTTTAAAGGAAAATCCGTCGAAAAACCGTCAAAATCCAGAAAAAAGATAGCCCTAGAAAGATAATTTATTTTCTTGCTTTTTCCGTAATATCCGGTATAGTATTAGCTAGTTGCCGAGGAGGATTAAGGCACTTTCCGTATGGATAAATCTACAAAAACCATTCATTCCTTTCATGTCCCAGTCATGGGGACCGGATTTTCGATTGATACCCCAATTAAAGTCGCTAAATATGGGATTTCGTCTGTCATTTCACTGGTTGATGATACCCTTATTGAGCAGATGCGAAAATTTTACTGTGAGGTCATGAAAGAAGACTATATTCCTATTTCTAAATACGAACCTGATTACCGGGCCAGACGAATCACGGCGTATTTGAATTTAGTGGACAGAATTGTCAAAAAACAGTTTGAAGTCCTCAAAAATTCCGCATTTGAAGTCGGGAGTGAAATCACCAAATATTTTGAGTTGCTGTCGGACCATTCTCCGCTCAAGAATTTATATAATAAAATGCTCGCCACCACCGATCAGCAATCCAAATCAGATCTACAAACCGAATTGCGTAACAGCATTCAACCGGGAGATATCAACGTCAATATCATGACGAAACTTGACCGGAATAATCATGCTCCGGACGGCACCGAGCTCCCTCCTGAATTTTCCGATGCCTTATCTGCATTACGTGGATATGCGCAAAGCACGTTAAATTCAGCGATTGTTTTTTCTGCCGGGATAAATCGTCGTTTGTATACTTATGTTGAAAATTTTAAAGATTTTTATGCCGACGCATCGGGTCTTATTAAAAAGCGAATTATCCTTAAAGTGAGTGACTACCGGTCGTCCATTACCCAAGGTAAATTTTTTGCCAAAAAAGGACTTTGGGTTTCAGAATACCGCATCGAATCCGGGTTAAACTGCGGTGGACATGCCTTTGCCACTGATGGATATCTGATGGGGCCGATTTTGGAAGAATTCAAAATCAAAAAGCAAGAATTAATCAATTCATTGCATGAGATCTATAATCAAGCGGTTCAGTTAAAGAATAAATTGAACTTTCTGAGTCCTCATCCCATCCGGATCACCGCTCAAGGTGGTATTGGGACGTATAACGAAGACCGTCTTTTATTGGATTATTATCAAATCGATGGCACAGGCTGGGCGACCCCCTTTCTTCTGGTCCCGGAAGTCACCAACGTTGATGATGACACTCTCAAAAAGCTGGCTGCGGCGACCGAAGATGATTTGTATTTAAGCAATGTCTCTCCTTTAGGCGTCCCGTTCCATAATTTGCGCGGATCAAATAGCGACCTCGAACGAGACCGGCGTGTTGAGGATAACCGTCCCGGCAGCGCTTGTCCCAAAGGTCATCTGGTGTCCAACACGGAATTTACCACAAAAACAATTTGTACCGCTTCCCGTCAGTACCAAAAGTCAAAAATTGATCAGTTGAACGCCATGAATCTTTCCGAGCAAGAATACAAAAAAGCGATGGATAAAGTGGTTGTCAAATCCTGCATCTGTCATGATCTCGGGGAAGGGGTTTTATTAAAAAATAAAATTATCGAGAACGGCCAAAAGCGTTTTGCGGCAGTTTGCCCCGGGCCGAATATCGCTTATTTCTCCAAGATATCGACCTTGGCAGAAATGGTGGGACATATTTATGGTCGACTCAACCTGCTCAATGCAACGGAGCGTCCCCATATGTTCATTAAAGAGTTAAAACTTTATATTGATTATTTAAAAAACGAAATAATGAAATGCGTCTTGGAGCCGACGTCAAAGGAAATTGCCTATTTGACAGAGTTCAAGAATAACCTTTTGGACGGAATGAATTATTACAAAACTTTTTTTCCGAAAATGATTGAAGAAACGCAAGAATATCGAATGAAAATGCTAGAAGAATTAAAGAAATACAGCCAGAAATTGGAATATCTTGTTGAAGAGCATCAACACCTATTTTCTGAAACCTCTTTAGCCCCTGCTGCTGTTCCTGCCTAATTAAATCCGATTTAATATTGCGATTAAAATTTCTACGAATAAATGTGCTGGCCTTTTTTTTTGAATTCAGCGGATTTTTCGTTTAATCCCTTTTCGATCGCTTCTTTATCTTCAAGACCGTTTTGGGCTGCATAATCGCGGATGTCTTGGGTGATTTTCATCGAGCAGAAATGCGGACCGCACATCGAACAAAAATGAGAAAATTTGGCGCCTTCGGCGGGTAGTGTTTCATCATGGAAGGATTCCGCTGTTTCAGGATCCAAGGCTAAGTTAAATTGATCACGCCAGCGAAATTCAAACCGGGCTTGAGATAAAGAGTCATCCCACTCTTGAGCACCGGGATGTCCTTTGGCCAAATCTGCGGCATGGGCCGCGATTTTATAGGCAATGATCCCGTCTTTGACGTCTTTTTTATTCGGTAACCCAAGATGCTCTTTGGGGGTGACATAACAAAGCATCGCGGTTCCAAACCATCCAATCATGGCCGCCCCGATCGCTGAGGTAATGTGATCATATCCCGGAGCGATATCCGTCGTCAAAGGACCTAAGGTATAAAAGGGTGCTTCATGACAAATCGCTAATTGCTTCTCCATATTTTCTTTTATTAAGTGCATCGGTACATGGCCGGGGCCTTCAATCATTGTTTGAACATCGTGGTGCCAGGCGATTTGAGTTAATTCTCCTAACGTTTCTAGTTCGGCGAATTGCGCTGTATCGTTGGCGTCCGCAATACTCCCTGGCCGTAATCCATCTCCCAAAGAAAAGCTCACATCATATTGTTCCATAATTTCGCAAATTTCTTCAAAATGGGTATAAAGAAAATTTTCCTGATGATGGGATAAACACCATTTGGCCATGATGGATCCACCGCGGGAAACTATTCCGGTTTTTCTTTTTGCGGTCAAAGGAACATACCGCAACAGCACTCCGGCATGGATCGTAAAATAATCGACTCCTTGCTCAGCCTGTTCAATCAATGTTTCTCGGAAAATTTTCCAGGTGAGGTCTTCGGCTTTGCCCCCCACCTTTTCTAAGGCCTGATAAATCGGTACCGTTCCGATCGGAACAGGAGAATTGCGTAAAATCCATTCGCGGGTTTCATGGATATTTCTTCCGGTCGAAAGATCCATGACCGTATCTCCCCCCCACCTGATCGCCCAGATCATCTTTTCGACTTCCTCGGCAATACTGGAGGCAACCGCTGAGTTCCCTATATTGGCGTTGATCTTAACGAGAAAATTCCGTCCGATGATCATCGGCTCCAGTTCAGGATGATTGATATTCGATGGAATAATGGCGCGTCCGCGCGCGACTTCGTCTCTCACAAACTCAGTCTTACAACGTTCCCGGATCGCCACAAACTCCATTTCTGGGGTAATGATTCCCTTTCGGGCATAATGCATTTGAGTTACGTTCGCTCCCTTTTTTGCACGCAGAGGTCTGCGTATGCTGGAAAATTTCGTTGCCGTTGCAGAAGGGATTTTTGCCATGATCCCACAATATCGGGACGATCTCTCTGTCAGGAATTCGACATCGCCTCGATTTACTATCCATGTTTTCCGTAACTCCGGTAAACCCTGTTGGATATCGATCTTCAAATTCAAATCGGTATAAGGGCCGGAGGTGTCGTATACATAAAGTGATGGATTGATGATTTTGGTTTGATTTTTATCGAATGAAGGTGATTGCGTAATTTCGCGAAAAGGGATTTTAATATCTGGAAAAACTTTTCCTGAACGGTAAACTTTTTTTGAACCGGGAAAAGGAGAATAGTTGGTATTGGTGAGTGGTGTCGTCTCCTCTGTTTCAGGGATTATTTCTTCTTCAGATTTAAGTTTTAACGGATTCATCATCAGTATCCTTTTTAAATAGCTGATCAGTCAAATTAAATTCCGTATCCTTAGAAAAGCAAATCTAGTCTTTCAAAGCGTTCAGCGATCATGAATTAACTAAAGGAAGTCCCGCATCCGCAACTATTCGAGGCGTTGGGATTCCGATACTTGAAACCACTTTCTTTCAATGTATCAATGTAATCGAGTTCAATCCCTTTTAAGAATGAAACACTTTCTTCATTAATAAAAATTTTAAAATCTCCCTGTTCGAGAACAATATCGTTTGAGTACGGAGTTTTCTGGAAGCGAAGGTCATATGAAAGGCCGGCGCACCCTCCGGGGATGACGCCAACGCGCAGCCCGTATCCTTGTTTGCCTTCTTTTTCCATCATGGTTTTGATTTTCGCGACCGCGGAATCGGTCACGGTGATCAGTTTTGATGGTGAAGATTGATTATTCTTTTGAGTTGTGTCCATTGGTTTTCCTATCGTTTGGGATAAAACAACGCAATACTGTCGGTAAATCCATGCAAGAAGTTGTCCTGACAGACCGGTCCAATTTCGCCTGCGCAAAAGAAACCGCCGGCAGGGATCGGCCCAAGGTGCTGCTGAATTAATTTTATATCATGATTTCTTGTTCGGAACAAATTTTCGCCTCTTCCGTTGCAGGAGAACACGAGCGCACCTTTTGGTTTTTCTTTATTCTGGGCCGTTAAAGCTGTCAGCAATTCGCTGAGATCCTCTGTGGCGGTTTGCGCGTCGCGTACATGAAATTGAACGGTTTGTCCGGTTTTGATTACATCCGCAATCGCCCCTGCTCCGGTTTTACGGTCGAGACCAACGAGTCCCCGGATCAAAAAATCCCCGCGTTTAAATTGATGCTGATATTCATTCATCGCAATGCCGACAAAAATCGTTTCTTGGGCGAGGAGTTTATCCCGGGCCGAAGCCTTATGCAATACTTCTTGCAGAATTTCCAGGAAAGGTTTTCCTCCTAAATCAAATATAATATTTTCTTGTGATTTTGTCACAATAAATGTTTCGCCAATCGGACGGCATCCTTGCGAAACAATGGTTTCAACCGCAACATTTCCGGTCAATACAATCCCTACCATGCCGTTATCCAGCTGTTCATCATTTAAAATAAGGCCGTTTTCTCCCTGTTGAAACCCTCCGCTCGCCACCCCTCCGATTACCGGACAGCGTGGATAAGATTGGTTGATCCATTGCAGAAATCGATTCATATCAAAGGTAAATGGATCAGGCAATGTGATAAAGATTGGATTTTCACTTGGATAAATCTCAAAGAAATTATACCAGCTCTCCTTGTTTTCCAAGACCTCTAATTCGCTTTGTTGAATCGAGAAAGGCGTTATTTTGACACCGGGGAAATTCGCTAAGATCAGGACGTTTGCGGGCTTTCGTTCGATTTCTTCTTCGCTTCCGATGACACCGGCACAGGTGCAACCAAGCAACAGATTACAACGCAAGCGCTTCTTCAATAACATTACAATTTCATCCACAGACACTTTATTAAAAGAAGAAATGAAGATAATGCCTAGATCAAACGGATCGGTGAGATCGCTGGTTAAATCTTCGATGATTTTGTGACTGTCCGTAGCATAGCTTGTTTTGCTGATAAATTGCACAATATTTAAATTTCCGGAATTGGGAATTCTTTTTGTTTACATTAATTTTGATCGTGATTTATTTTAACATGATCAATTAAAAAATGTGAACTATTTTGTGATTTGCAGAAGAATTCTTTTATTTTTTTGAGGAACGAATCATCAAAACCGGAATATCGGTGCGGTGGCGAATATTCTCGGCAACGCTGCCCAGAATGATATCTTTAAAAAGTCGGTGACCGTGGGTGGACATGGCAATAAGGTCGCATTCTTCTTTAGTCAGAATCGAAAGGATTTCGTCAGCGGGTTCTCCCTGGACCAAATGGATCACCGTGGGGAAACCCTCCTTGATTAATTCCTCTTTCCGATTTTCTAAATATATTTTATCTTTTTTGATCTCTTCGGAATCTTCGAGATTTAATTGTTGTTGTAGCCGCGCCACATAGCCATCTGCGACATGCACTAAAACCAGACTGGCCTTGGTTAATCTGGCTAATGGTTTAATATGGGTCAAAATGGTATTATCTACAGGAGAATTTTCCAACGGGATTAAAATTTTTTTATACATAAAAATCCTTTTAAACTATTTTAGCCAACCGATGATTGTTTGGACTAACAGGTAAAGATTCAAAACTCCTATAATCACGGCGATCACCCAAACGATGATCTTTAGACCTGGTGAATTAGCGAATGCCCCCATTTTTCTTTTATCACTGGTGAACCACACCAGCGGAACAACCGCAAAACTTAATTGTAAGGAAAGAATCACCTGGCTTAAGATGAGTAAATTGCCAACTCCTTTTTCTCCATATAAAATCGCGACGATCACAGCGGGGACGATGGCTAAAGAACGCGTTATAATTCTTCTTATCCATGGACGAAGTCTAATATTTAAAAATCCTTCCATAACGATTTGTCCCGCCAGTGTTCCGGTTAACGTCGAGTTTTGTCCAGAGGCTAACAACGCAATGGCGAACAACGTACTTGCCATAGGGATTCCGAGAACTGGCGTTAAAAGTTTATATGCATCGTTGATATCGGCCACGTTTTCGTATTGGGTCCCGTGAAACGCAGCAGCACTCAAAACAAGGATTGCGGCATTAATAAAGAAGGCACAAAGCAACGCGGCAGTCGAATCGAATGTCGCAAATCGAATCGCCATTCTCTTCCCTTCGATATCCCGTTTAAAAGCCCTTGTCTGAACTATACTGGAATGTAAATATAAATTATGCGGCATAACCGTCGCCCCTAAAATTCCAATCGCGATATACAGCATGGATGGATCGGTGACGATTCCCGTCCGGGGGAAAATACTCATCATGATTTGAGAATAAGACGGATTGGCCGCAATCAACTCAAAGGTAAAGCATCCGCCAATCGTAAAAATTAAAGCGGCTACAATACATTCTAGGATCCGGAATCCTTTGTGTTGCAAAAACAAAACAATCATAACATCTAATGCGGTCAGGATGACACCCAGTATTAACGGAATATGAAAAAGGAGATTAAGCGCGATCGCTGATCCAATCACTTCCGCCAGATCACAGGCAGCGATCGCAATTTCGCAAAGGACCCAGAGGAAATAAACAACCGGTTTTGAAAAATGATCCCGGCAGGCCTGTGCTAAATCCCGGCTGGTTACAATCCCTAATTTCAATGATAAATACTGCAGTAAAATAGCCATAAAGTTGGAAATAAGAATTACGGAAATCAATGTATACCCGAATTTCGCACCCCCGGCTAAGTCGGTGGCCCAATTCCCAGGATCCATATACCCAACGGCCACCATCAGCCCTGGGCCGGCAAATGCGAGTATTTTTTTCCAAATTGAAAGACTTTGGGAAACAGGAATAGAAGCGTTTACTTCGGGTAAGCTGGGTGTGGTGACTGGTCTTCTCCACGCGCCTATTTCAGAACCATCAAAATTATTTAAAATACGATCTGGCATAGTTTTCTCCAGGTGATAATGCTTTTTCTTTTAACTTCTGACATTTTGCACAAACTCCATAGAAATGCATTTCATGGCCTAATACTTTAAAATTTTTGGATTTCAGAATAGGAATGTAGTTTAAATCACACTGCTTGCAAAAAAATTCGATAACCGCGTAACAACGGATACATCGCGCATGATGGTGCAAGATTTCATCATAAACGTGCTCATAATGTTCATGTTTTTCTCCAAATGCGGTCTTGCGGATGATCCCTGCCTCCAACAACTCACGGATACTGCGGTAGATCGTTGCTCGGGAAACTTTATTCCGGTTCTTTCGGCAGAGCTTGATCAATTCTTCGGTGGTAAAGTGTCCGTGCAATGACATCGCGAGATGACAGATGAGGATTCTTCCAGGAGTGATTTTAAAACCGGTTCGAATCAAATAATCTTTAAATCGCTTTTCTTCTCGTGATAATAAGCTCTGCTTCCCTTTGCTCATAATGAGACAGTGTATCTTCTAATTAAAACAGTGTCAATCAGAATTTAAAGAATCTTAAGTCGAACTCATAAGGGAGATTTGTTAAGCAATAATTCTTTCGGGAATATTTATCTCCATTTAATGGAACAGCCCATGGAAGATTTTTGATTGGTGGAGATAGGTTTGCTTGAAGATAAACAGTCGATGGCCTCTTTTAATTCTTGTTGCTTGACTTTGCTTTCATCTTGCCAGTTATCATCGATACGGCCATGATAAACGAGTTCTTGGTGTGAATCGAAAAGATAAATGTCCGGGGTGCACTGGGCATTGAACGCCTTGGCAACGTTTTGCGATTCATCCACGAGATACGGAAAGTCAATCCCCCACTCTTTAATTTTAAGGATCATTTCGGCCGGGGCATCTTCCGGGTATTGGGGATGAATATTCGGATTGATCGCGACCGTATTGATCTGGGATACTCGAGCATGCTTCGCCAAACGGATTAACCGGGGCCAGACCGCCAATGCATACGGACAATGGTTGCAGGTAAAAACGATCAGCAATCCCTTTTGTCCGAATAAATTTTTGCCAACATACTCTTTACCTAACGGATCGCTTATTTTGAAGTCAGGCATTTTAATTTTTAAAGGGATACTAATGGATTCTAAAAGAGCCATCGCAGTTCCTTGAGTTAATATTTTTTAATGATTTCATCCCGCTTGGAACCAATCGAAATGTATTTAATGCGCACTTTGAGAAGTTTTTCTAGTTTTTCGATATAGCGTCTAGCATTGAGCGGCAATTGGGAATACTGGCGGATGCCCCGGGTCACTGTTTGCCAGCCATCGACTTCTTCATAAACAGGTTTTGCGTTGCTTAATACCTCGAAGTCAAGGGGAAATTCTTTGTATATTTTTCCGCGATAACGGTAGGCGGTGCAAATTTTGATCTTTTTTAGGTCATCCAAGACATCCAGCTTCATCATGGCTAATTCCGAAATCCCGTTGATCACCACCGAATAACGGACCAAGACACTGTCAAACCAGCCGCATCTCCGGGGCCGGCCAGTCGTTGCGCCAAATTCTTTGCCCTTAGTTCGGATCTCTTCTTTTAATCCCGTTGAAAATTCTGTCGGAAATGGCCCTTCCCCAACGCGGGTTGTATAGGCTTTAACCGCCGCAATGGCTTTATCGATTTTGGTCGGAGCCACACCGCTTCCCGTACAGACACCCCCTACAATCGAATTGGATGAGGTGACGAACGGGTAAGTCCCAAAATCAATATCGAGGAAAGTCCCTTGGGCACCTTCGAATAAAATTGTCTTCTTTTTATCAATCTCTTGATTGAGAAATAAAGCTGTGTCGCCGATATAATCCTTTAATCGACGGCCATAGGCTAGGTATTCGTTATAAATATTTTCGAAACGAAAAATATCCTGATGAAATACTTTGGTAAAGATCTCGTTTTTTTCCGATAAATTATCTTCAAGTTTCGCTTTTAAGACCCGCGGATTCAGAAGATCGATCATGCGAATTCCGCACCGGGTGACTTTATCGGAATAACAGGGTCCAATGCCCCGTCCCGTGGTTCCGATTTTATGTTTCCGTTTTCCCTCGCGCAGACCGTCCAAAACCCGGTGATACGGCATGACCACATGCGCTAAAGCGGAAATTTTTAACTGTTGCGTTGAGACCTTGATGTTGCGCCGGTTCAGTCCGTCCATTTCCTCTAGCAAGGCCTTGGGATCAATCACCGCCCCATTGCCGATTACGCAAATTTTTTTACGGTGTAAAATGGCCGAAGGGATCAGATGAAAGATATACTCTTTATCCCCCACCACGACCGTATGTCCAGCGTTGTTCCCGCCTTGGTATCTGACCGTAATGTCAACATCTTTGGAAAGGATATCAATCAATTTTCCCTTTCCTTCATCACCCCACTGGGCACCAACGACAACGATATTCATAAATGACTCTCTTTTTATTTTATTGTTTCAATGATTAATTGAGAAATGAAAAGATCAATCCAATTCCTATCGCAAGAAATATTGCGGAACAAAAAATTTTAAGTGTGGGCATATATTTAGTTAAAAACTCTACACATCTTTTATCGCGGCTGATCACCAGCATAAAAACCAAACTGATGATTAATGGGATAATAAAACTTAAACTATAGCAGAAAGCCGATGCCAGCGCAGGAATTCTTTGATTTTCAACAAACAATAGATAAAAGTTTGTCGTTACATACAATTGCTCCGGACACGCGGACGCTAAAAGTGACAAAATCAATCCGAGCAAAAACGGCCACCATCTTGATTCTAAACCAATGAACAAGTTGGGTTTTTTCGTTATTTTTTGCTTCGGTTCGCTTTCTTCTCCTGTTTTTTCAACGCTTAAAGGAAATTTTATTTTAAAGGAGGCCGTATTGTTGGTCTGTTTATAAAGACACCAATCATGAATGTTACGCCACGCGAGAAAAATTAAGAACGCCCCTGTTAAAATATAAAAACCTTGCGCACCTGTCGAAAACAATGCGGACGCACGAACCGCATTAAAAAAACCGGAAATCACTAAAAACGAAGATAAAAAAACCCCAAGTATAAAATAAAATCCAAGCCGAAGCATTTTATCGGGATAAAAAATCAGAAAGAACATCCCGATCGATAAAAAAACCAAGTTTGTTATGGCGCATGGATTCAAACTGTCATTAACACCGCCTATAAAAAATGGAAGCAAGCTGAAAGATTGCGAGGTGAATTGTTCGTTTCGCTCTGTCGTAATTGTTTTTTCTCTAGTCGACATAGATACCATTAAACTTTAATCAGTTTGACAAACAATACGTCCTTTTTCTTTCGCAATTTTTCTAAGACGGGATCAGGCACATCGCTATCGACGTTAACCACACTGATGACTAACCCGCCTTGTTTTTCTCGTCCAAAGCTGATGCTTCCGATATTAATGTTGCCTTCGGCCAAAATCGTTCCAACCGCACCCACGATTCCGGGTTTATCATTGTTATTGATGAAGAGCATGTATCCAGCGGGAGTGGCTTCCACATAAATATTGTTGATCTTAACGATGCGCGGTTTGTTATTCGCGGACAAGGTCCCCCAGAGATGAAAGGCCTCTTTGTCCGTGATGACCTCTAAACTAACTAGATTGACAAACTCTTCTTCTTTACTGGAATGGATTTCTTGAACCTTGATCGCCCTGTCTCTGGCCAAATCAATGGCATTGATAAAATTGACGGATTCCCCCAGGATCGGCGAAAGTAGTCCGTACACACACGACATCGTCACCGGCGCAACTTTATGGGTTGTGACGGTTCCGCCGTAAACAATATTTATTTCTTTGATCCGGCCTTGAATCAACTGACCGGCGAATTTTCCCATGCGTTCAGCCAAATTGATATAAGGTTCTAAAATTTTGTAAGCTTCGGCGCTGACCGATGGAAAATTGGCGGCGTTCATGATCCCTTTGCCTTGAATGGCATTGCGGACCGATTCCGCGATCTCGATGGCCACATTGACTTGGGCTTCGGTCGTTGAAGCGCCCAAATGCGGTGTCGCCACACAGTGATCAAATTTCAAAAGCGGTGAATTGAAGTCGGGTGGTTCTGTTTCATAAACGTCTAATGCCGCTCCGGCGATTTTTTTGTTTTTCAGCGCGTCAATCAAGGCCGCTTCATCGATGATTCCTCCTCGGGCACAATTGATCACCCGGACCGTATTTTTCATCATGGCAAACTCTTTGTGCGAGATGAGATGTTTTGTCTCCGCGCTTTTGGGAATATGGATGGTGATATAATCTGATGTTTTAAAAAGTTCTTTCAGTTCAACCACCTCAACGCCTAATTTGGTTGCCACTTCCATGGAGAGAAAAGGATCATAGGCCAAAATTTTCATGCCGAACGATTTGGCCATTTTAGAAACGGTTGAACCGATGCGTCCCAATCCGATAATCCCTAACGTTTTTCCGTATAGTTCGACCCCTTCAAACTTTGACCGTTCCCATTTCCCGGCTTTCAAGGAAGCGCAGGCCTGCGGAATATTTCGCGATAACGAAAGAATCAGGCTCATCGTATGCTCGGCGGTTGAAGTTGTGTTGCCGGCGGGTGTGTTCATCGCCACAATGCCTTTTTTGGTTGCGGCGGGTAGATCCACATTATCCAACCCAACCCCGGCGCGGCCGATGACTTTTAACTTTTGCGCCGCTTCGATGATATCTGCCGTCACGGTCGTTGCGCTGCGGATGATCAAGGCATCATAGTCTTTGATAATCGCTTTGAGCTCGTCGGGTTTTAAACCATATTTACAATCCACCTGAAATTCTTTGACCGCTTTTAATATATCAATTCCTTCTTGAGCAAGTTTATCACTAATAAGAATTTTCATAGTTTACTCCGGTTTTGAGCCATTTCTTATAAGCTAAAATATATCACGACATGATTTGCGTTATGACCAATCATGTGCGTGATGACATGATTTGCCTTTATTTGGTATTGAAAAATTTTTGGGCTGCGGCCACTCCAGCGCCCAAAGAAAATTTATATCCCATTTTATTGAGAACTTTTTCCAGACAGGATATTCCAGTCAGCATATCGTATTCATCCAGACATCCCATGTGCGAAAGTCGGACGATCTTTCCTTTCAAATCGTCCTGACCACCGGCCAACGTGATCCCGTGGGTATCGCGCATGATTTTGGTTAATTTCTCTCCATCGATCCCGGCCGGGAGATTGATCGCCGTGACCACATTCGAGATGCAGGACGCGTCGGCAAAAAGGCTTAAACCCAACGCCTTGGCGGCTTCACGTGTTCCTTGGGCTAAACGCGCATAGTGAGCGAATAATTTTTCTAATCCGTCTTTTTTGATCAGTTTCAAACTTTCATTTAACGCGATAATGATTCCGATCGCGGGTGTAAACGGGGTATCAATCTTTTCCGCGGTTTTTTTGGCCAGAGTCAGGTCAAAATAATATTTCGGATTCTTGGATAAGGGGACGAGTTCCCAGGCCTTTGCGCTTAACGTCACGAACGCTAGCCCGGGCGGAAGCATTAACCCCTTCTGGGATCCGGAGACAACGACATCCACTCCCCAATGATCTGTTTGCAAATCGGTGGCCCCTAAACCGCTGATGGCATCAACAACGAGGACCGCTTTTGTTTTTTTGACGACCTCTGCGATGGATTTCACATCGGTCGTGACACCGGTAGATGTTTCCGTCAAGGTGATAAACACGGCCTTGATATCTTTATCCGCGTCTAAAATTTTTTTTATCTCCTGGGCCGAAACAGCCTTTCCCCACGGAACTTTAATGACATTTGTTTTAACCCCGTAGACACAGCATAGCTCTGTCCAACGCTCCCCGAACTTTCCTCCCTCCACGGTAATGGCTTTATCATTCGCAGAAAGCAGATTGCAAACCGCCGCCTCCATTCCTCCGGTTCCGGAAGATGTCAAAATCAGAACATCATTCTTGGTTTGAAAAACATATTTCAATCCTTCGGCCGCTTCCTTGAGGATGTCCTGAAACTGCGGGGTGCGATGGTGAATAATCGGTCTCCCTAAGACTTCGCAGATCGAAGCAGGAATTTGGGTTGGTCCGGGGGACAGTAACAAATTTCGTTTCATACTTCATTTCCTTTCAAAAATTTTTATTGAGCAATGAATGCTCATAAGTATAAATTTAATTTTTAAAGATGACGCATTTATTCAAAACGATTCATCAAAAAAAGTGATCTGTTTATTTTTTTCCGTACGTCATGTGTTTTTTGGAATTAATGATGACCTCATCGACCAGGCCGTAATTTTTGGCTTCTTCGGCGCTCATAAAGAAGTCCCGATCCGAATCACCCTGGATTTTTTCCAGAGACTGGGATGTGTGTTTGGCTAAAATCCTGTTGAGTTCATCTTTCATCCTTAAAATTTCTTTGGCTTGGATGGAGATGTCACTCGCTGTTCCTTGAACTCCTCCCCATGGCTGATGGATCATGATCCGTGAATAAGGAAGGACATAGCGTTTTCCTTTTGTTCCCGCGGTCAGAAGGATTGATCCCATGCTGGCCGCCTGACCGATGCAATAAGTACACACGTCCGGCTTAACAAATTGAATCGTATCATAAATGGCTAACCCTGCGGTCACGGATCCACCCGGAGAGTTGATATACAAATTAATGTCTTTATCGGCGTCTTCGGATTGCAAAAAGAGCATTTGAGCAATGACCAGATTGGCGACCACATCATCGATCGCCGTTCCGATAAAGATGATCCGGTCCTTTAAAAGTCTGGAAAAAATATCGTAAGCCCGCTCGGCATGGCCGGTTTTTTCAACAACCATCGGAACCAATGTTTGATATTTAATGTCCATCTTCCCTCCTTTAATAATTTCATCCCTTTTTAGTGAACAATATCGAATCAAAACAATCCAGCCTTTTAAGGATTACTTTGTTTCTTCCCACTTGGCTTCTCGTAAAAGAAATTCCATAACCTTGTAAAAAAGATTTTCGCCTTCCGCGACCGTAATATTTTCCTGTTTGGCAATATACTCCAGGATTAAAAAGGTCTTCACGTCTTTTTCAGCAGCCGGCCGTAATTCTTTTCCAAGTTCTTCCGCTCTTTTTTGCAGATCGCTTTCCTTGATTCCTTGCGATTTGAGTCGTTTGATTGAATCTTCCAGGCGATGTTCTAACTGTCGATCAATCGCTGACTGCGGAACGCTTATGGACGCCTCTTTCAGGAGATATTCAACGATTTGGTTCTCGACATTGATGCGATTCTGCCGGTCCCGCTCCATCTCCAATTGCCGCTTTAAAGATGATTTGAAATCTTCAAAAGTCGGATAACCGATGCCTCGGGCAAAGGTGTCATCCAGAACCACTTCTTTATCCCCCTGTCCTTTTTTAAAAAATTCAAGGGTTTTGGCAAGATCTTCATCCGTCACTTGCGCATTTTTACGGGTGATTTTAATATTTTTGTACTCTTTGATCTTCACGTCCGGTTTAATATCCAGTAAGGCGGTAAAAGAGATCATTCCGTCTTTAAAGGCCACATCCTGAATGTCCGGGAGATCCATCGGGGTTATTTTTTCATTTTCAAGGGCTTCGGTATAAGCTTCGGGAATTAATTTTTTAATTGTTTCTTCCCGGGCCAGTTTTCCGTGCTGGGCTTCCACCAGATGCCGTGGCGCTTTTCCTGGACGAAATCCTTTGATTTTGGCCACCTTTCCGATTTCAGAATAAATCTCATCTAATTTTTTGGAAACACGCTCTTTCGGAATAAGAAATTTTAATTCTCTCCTCGTTGCGTCCAGTTTTTTCACTTCCACTTTCATAATGATTATTCTTCCTTTCAGTTAAATCCAAAATGTGAATTTTAACGCAGTGATTGCACATTTGGAAAGTAATATTTACATTGTGAATTTTTCACCAAGATAAATTTTTTTTGCCTTCGGATCGTTAATCAAATCTTGAGCTGTTCCGGAGATTAAAATCCGTCCGTCCGCCACCAAATACGCCCGATCAGTGATCGAAAGCGTTTCGCGGACGTTATGATCGGTCAACAAAATCCCCAGTCCTCTTTTCTTTAAATCCTTGATGATTTCCTGGGCTTCGGTCACAACAATCGGGTCAATCCCGGAAAACGGTTCATCCAGCAGTAGAAACGATGGATTCGTCACCAGCGCCCGCGTGATCTCCAGCCGACGGCGTTCGCCCCCAGATAATGTGTCCGCCCGGCTTTTGGCCAGATGAGCGATATTGAGCTCTTCCAGCAAGGCCTGTAATCGTTTCCTTCTTTCCCTGGGACTAAGTCCCAATGTCTCCAGGATCGCCATAATATTCTCTTCCACGGTTAATTTTCTAAAGATCGAAGATTCCTGGGCCAAATATCCCATCCCTAACCGGCAACGTTCATGAATCGATTTACGGGTGATATCTTCCTGGTCAAAAATAATTTGTCCATCGTCCGGTGCGATAATTCCAACCGCCATATAAAAGGTGGTGGTCTTCCCAGCACCGTTTGGTCCTAAAAGACCAACGATTTCAGAACGGCCGACCGAAATGCTGAGTCCGTCCACAACCTTTCGGCCGCCGTAACTTTTAACGAGACCCTTCGTTTCCAAAAGCTGTAATGCCATTTTTTCCTTCGGTTAACAGGATTAATTTTGGTCGACCGGAGAGAATAAGTTTCTGATCTTCGGCGCGATAAACGGCTTTTTCAGCGTAAGTTGTGTTTTCTCCTTGCGTGATCGAAACATTTCCGATGCAAACCATTTCTTTAATTTGATTGTTTGTCTGATCAAAATAAATTTCCATCCGGTCCGCTTTGAGTTCCCGGCCAGCTTGAACGGCCTTGACATTATTATTGAAAACAGCCTGTTGTTTGGCCTGGTCAATCTCCATCGGCCCGTCACAGGTGATGGTGACAACTTTGTTGTCGACATTTTCGGTTTCAGTGTTGACTTTCACGGTGACATCTTCGTTCATCTGTGCTGTTTTTAAGTTGGGATGGGCCATTGCTCCGGTTCCGGTCGCTTCTATTTGTTTATCGATCAATTTGACTTTATCATCCGTTGTGACGAGATCTTTCTCTTTGCTCCAATCCAGGGAATCCGTTGTGAGTTTCGCTCCTGTTTCTGAGGTTATCACCACATCCTGTTCCAGATGCATATTCCCGCTCACCTGGTCGATTGTTCCGGTCTTTGCGGTCACATTCATCTGTTCATCGCCATAAGCGTTGGCAACGATGTTAGTCAATTTGATAATATTGCCCATGATGTCTGCGGTATCGCCTTTGACATCCCAGGATTTTTGGCCGGCATTCGAATATCCTGAGAGATTGAACCCCTCAAATTGCTGGGCGTTTTCTTCAGCGCCTAAAGTCATCCCACCGATGAAAAGAATAATAAATGTTAGAATGCTTTTTTTGATCATCGTTCTAATCCTTTGAGAAATCCATCCCATTTCCCTTGGGTTTTCAATATTAATTCAATGACTTCACGTACTGCGCCATGTCCGCCCTGTTTCTGGGTGATATAATGCGCAACTTTTTTGATCTCATGAACCGCATTGGGGACGGTCACTGCAAATCCGACCCGCTTCAATAAGGCCAAATCTGGAAGATCATCTCCAACAAAACAAACCTCTTCATCCCTCAGGCGGAATTCTTTCATTAGCTTTTTATATGCGGTCATTTTGGGAAAGGCATTCTGGTATACACGAGTGATGCCTAAATCCTTGGATCTGACCCCAACAACCGCCGAAGCCCTGGCTGTAATAATGGCGGTTTTGAATCCTAACTTTTGAAAGAAAACAATACCAAAACCATCCTGAACATCAAAATGCTTGATCTCCGTGCCCTTGCTGTCGTAAATGATTTTACCATCCGTTAAAACGCCGTCTACATCTAAAACCAACAATTTGATCTTTTGGATCTTTGTTTTCAACATTCAAACCAATCCCGCCTTGAGTAAATCCTGGACATCCACGAGACCGACCGCGCGCCCTTTTTCATCCACAACAGGTAACTCATCAATTTTTTTATCTTGTAAGATACGCAATGCTTCTTCGGCCAATTTTTCTTTATAAATTTTCGTTGGATTTTTGGTCATTACGTCTCGAACCTTACGAACAGACAAGTTTGGATCGGCTTCGAGATGACGGCGTAGATCTCCATCGGTGAAGATCCCGACCAAAAGCCCTTTTCGGTTTACGATACACGCTGAACCGCACCGTACGCGCGTAATGCTCAACAAGACCTCTTTCACCGTCGTATCTTCCCGTACTTTGGGAAACGCATGTCCTGAGCGCATGATATCGGTTACTTTTAACAAAAGTTTTTTTCCCAACGCCCCCGCAGGATGATAAAAGGCAAAATCCTCTTTACGAAATTTTTTGACTTCGATGAGACAGGCGGCCAAGGCGTCTCCCATGACCAGCATCGCGGTCGTTGAGGCCATCGGCGCCAAGCCGAGCGGACATCCTTCTTCTTTGACCGCTACATTCAAAACCACATCGCTATGTTTGGCCAATGTCGATTTCAGATTACCGGTCAGGGTAATGATTTTAGCCCCGATCTTTTTAATCAGGGGCAATAATCGCGTTGTTTCTTCAGTCTCACCGCTGTTGGAGATTACAATCAAGATGTCTTGACAAGTGACTTGGCCTAAATCCCCATGAACCGCTTCGGCGCTGTGCATCCAGATACTTGGTGTCCCGGTTGAAGAAAGCGTTGACGAAATTTTCCGTCCGATAATCCCTGTTTTACCCATCCCGGTGACAATAATTCTTCCGGGGCATTTTACGATTAAATCGATCGCCTTTAAAAAATGATGATCCAGATTTTTTGCCAATCCCTGGACGGCTTGGGCTTCTGTGAGAATCACTTCTTTGGCTCGCTTCAAGGATGTCATGTCAAAATCTCCGCCTATTGATTCTTAATGATCTGGTCAATCGCTTTCAGGTCAGTCAATAATGATTCCAGTTGAGACAAAGGCAACATGTTCATCCCATCGGAAAGGGCTTTACGAGGGTTAGGATGCACTTCCATAAAGACGGCATCGCAACCAGCCGCGACCCCGCATCGGGCTAACAGCGGAATAAAATCACTATTACCGCCGGACGATGATCCTAATCCTCCTGGTTGTTGAACACTGTGCGAAGCATCAAACACAACCGGATATCCAGTCTGGCGCATGATGGCCAAAGAACGAAAATCCGTTACAAGATTGTTGTATCCAAAAGTTGTTCCCCGTTCGGTCAAAAGGATATTTTTATTTCCTACACTTTCGATCTTGCTTACGACCTCTTTCATATCCCATGGGGCTAAAAATTGTCCTTTTTTAATATTGATTGTCTTTTGGGTTTCCCCTGCGACCAATAACAAATCCGTTTGCCGACACAAAAAAGCCGGAATTTGAATGATATCAAGAATTTTTTTCGCCTCAGCGACTTCATCCACGGAATGAACATCGCTGATCACCGGAACACCAACCTCCTTTTTGATTTCATCCAGAATCGATAATCCTCGCCTGATCCCCAATCCGCGGAAAGACACCAGCGACGTCCGATTTGCCTTATCATAACTGGCTTTAAACACAAACGGGATCTTTAAACGTTTGGTGATTTTTTGGATGGTCTGGGCGATCTTCAGGGTAATGTCACGCCCTTCGATCACGCACGGACCGGCAATCAAAACAAACGGCCGGTTTCCTCCAAGTGTTAATTTTCCAACAGGAACCCCTTTAACCATGTTTCAAATTTCCTTTTAAAAGTTTTTTAAGGCGATCGAGATCTTCCTGGGTATCGATGCTCATGGTCTCGATGTCCGTTAAAACTGTTTTAATTTTGTATCCTGCTTCTAGCACCCTCAATTGTTCCAATTGTTCCGTTTTTTCAAGATAAGATTTAGGGAGATTAACAAAGGAAAGAAGAAAATCCTTTCGATAGGCGTAAAGCCCCAAATGCTGATAGTATAAAATTTCCGTAAACTTTTTTTGATCGCGATTGAATGGAATAATCGAACGAGAAAAAAATAAAGCATATTTATTTTTATCAATCACGACTTTGACCACGTTTGGGTCCGTTAAATTCCTTTCATCCTTCAAGATGCGAATCGGTGTGGACATGACGCATTGAGGATCATTTTTTAGGGCTTTCACTAAGCTGTCGATAATCGAAGCTTGAATCAAGGGCTCATCCCCTTGAATGTTTACAACGATATCGACATCCAGGTTTTTGATTACTTCTGCGATCCGATCGGAACCAGACGAATGCAATTTCGATGTAAGAACTACTTTCGCTGCGAATTCCTTTGCTTTTTCAAAGATCCTTTCATCATCACAAGCGATGATTAAATCAGAAAGTTGACGACTCGCTTTCGCCCGTTCGTAAACATGCTGAATCATCGGTTTCCCGTTAATGTCCGCTAGTACTTTTGCCTTTAATCGTGTTGACTCATAACGGGCCGGAATAACTCCAACAATCTTCATGGCATGATCTCTACTCAAATATTATCGCTGTGTCAGGTTTAACGCTGAAAGAAGTTCGCTTTTGGAAACCGTCACCGCCCCCATTTTTCCGACCACAATCCCTGCGGCATGATTGGCAATTTCAGCGGCTTGCAGTTTACTCGCATTAGCCGTTAAACAAAGGGTGAAGACCGCAATAACGGTGTCCCCCGCACCCGTCACATCAAAGACTTCCTGAGCCCTGGTGTTGATGTGAATCGGTTTTTTCCCTTTTTCAAAGAGACGCATCCCTTGTTCTCCTAAGGTGAGGAGTAAACTTTCTAAATGGAGAAACTTCAATAAAGACTCTCCCGCCAGATTAATATCGGAGTCTGTTTTAAGCTGATCGACATTAATCCTTAATTTGTTTCCAGCGTTTTGTTTGATTTTGATATTTCGGATGGCGTTTTCCGTTTCCTTGCGGTTGGGAGTAATCGCGGTCACGCCGTTGTAATAGGCGAAATGTTCGACTTTGGGATCAACGGTCAATATTTTTCGTTTTTCGATAGCCAATGAGCAAACATTGGACAATAAAATGGGATTAATAACTCCTTTCCCATAATCAGAAATTATAACGGCATCGAAAGAATTGATCTGTTTGGAAACGAAATCAATCATGGTCTGATTTAATTGGTCATGTCCGAAATCTTCAATCTTTTCTCGATCTAATCTGACAATTTGCTGTTGTTGGGCGATGATTCGTGTTTTCACCGAGGTGGGAATCCGTTTGTCGATCATGATCCCATCGGTTTTGATCTGCCGTGCTTTTAGGTCGCGCAATATGATTTTACCTTCTGGGTCATCGCCTATTTTTCCCATTAGTGAAACTTTTGCCCCCAGACTTTGCAAATTATTGGCGACATTGGCCGCGCCTCCCAGTGTGTAAAATGACTGTTCCTGCAAAACCACCGGAACCGGGGCTTCGGCAGAAATCTTGGCAACCTGTCCTAGGATATACTGGTCTAAAAGGACATCCCCGATCACAAGAATTTTTTTTCCTGCAAAGTTGGCAATAATATCCTGAAATAATTTTATTTTGTTACTCATGCTTCGATTCACCATTAAAATCAGAACTTCCCTATGATTGGGGTAAACTTAGAGTGTGTGATCAGATTATCAAAACGAGGCAACATTGTATCATAGTCTCGAAAGGGAGTCAAATATCTCTAAAACCTCCTGTGGGGTAATAGCTTCCAGACATTTAAAGCCGATGACACACCGATGGGCCAGGCAGACCTGGCATCCAACGTCCTTATGGAGGACAACCGAATCCTCTCCTAGCGGGCCCCAGCGCTGTGGATTCAATCCGGATTGGTTTCTTCCAAAAATAGCTAAAACCTTAACATTCAGCGCACCGGCCAAATGGACAGGCCCGGAATCATTTGAAATTAATAAGCGGCAGTGTTTCAGGAGACTGATGAACTGGCTAAGATTCGTTTTGCCTACGAAATCAATGATTGGCGCCGAGGTGAGTTGGGATATCTCTTCAGCGATTGCGCGAGTATCGTCACCACCTACCAAGATGATTTTGACTTGATGTTTAGTATGGATTTTACTGATTAATTCAGCAAAATTTTTGACTGGCCAGCGTTTTGAAATACAACTTGCACCGGGATGTATGGCGATCACATCATCGGACTCTTTGATTTCGCTTTTAGAAAATTCTCTCTTGACCCATTCTTCGGATTCTTTTTTGGTGGATACATATGGTTTGAGATAGGATAGGGATCGGATCTCTTTGATCGAAGGATGAAATGCGAAATTGGATTGATCGGTTGGCTCTCCGGTTCCTTTCTTGATATAGTTTAAAACATCAAGACAATATTGGACTTCATGCTTGATCCCCTGAGGACGCATGTCGGCTATGCCTTGTGTTAACAGAAAACCCAATTTGTTGTTTTTATAACCGATGCGGTTAGGGATCCCCGCGAGAAAACAAAGCAAAGTAGTCCTTTTCTTGGTGTGTAACACAATGGCTAAATCAAATGTTCGCTTTTTTACTTCTTGAATGAGTTTGATATATCCAGTCAAACCTTTGTGTAATTTTTTCCGATCGTCAATCATGATTTCATTCAGATAAGGATTCCCATCCACGATCTCACGGGTTTGCGGGGTCACTAGGATGGTGATCTTAGATTGGGGATACATCTTCCGTAATAACGCAATCATCGGCGTTGTTAGTACCACGTCACCGATTCGATCGGTGCGAATAACTAAGATATTTTTGTAAGGTGTTGACATGTGGTTCATGAACATTTCATTATTTTTTCGATTGCATGAATGACATCTAAGGGTTCTAGCAACTTCATGCATTCATGCTGATATAAACAACTGGCCCGTTCACAGGGAGAGCAAAAAATATCCTTTTGAACAACGATATGGCGACTGTTTCCCCATGGACCGTATTTTTTCGGATCCGTCGGGCCAAAAATCGCCACGACTGGCACACGCAGATAACTGGCCAGATGCATCACCGCACTATCGTTGACCAGGGCTAGGACCGATCGGCTTAACAGATCGGCTAATTGCGTCAAGGTTGTTTGCCCGCAGAGATTCAGACTGGGATGACGCATTGCGGATTGGATTTGGGCAGAGATTTGCGCATCATTGTGATCCCCGATAAAAATAATGTTGCAACGATAAGTTGCTACTAAATGGTCACAGACCGAAACAAACCCATCCTTCTCCCAACGTTTAATGTGGTTCGCCGCCCCGGGACTGATAATAAAAATTTTCTGGTCCTGGGCCAGTTCTTTTTTTAATATTCGATCGATTGATCTCGTATCTTCTTGAGAAATAAATAAGGCATAGCGCTTTTCAGATTCTGTTTCGAAAGGAACAATCGATTTCAAATGATTCAGGTGTTTAATCTTCATATGTTGACTGGAGGAATTCGCAATATTGGGTAGCGTCCTCTTCCGGGCCCGAATCATAAACGGGATGGCACTGTTGCGCAGATCAATCACTAAATCGAAGTGTTTTTTTCTTAATTCTCTAATCCACTGAATTTTTTGAAGATTGCTTGAGTGTTTGTTAAAAACATAGACTTGGTCGATATGGGGGTTCCCGGCAAAGAAGCTTTCCGCTTTAGGGCCAACCACAATTGATAGACGTGCGGTGGGAAAATCTCGTTTCAGGATATCGATTACCGGGAATGAGAGAATGACATCGCCCAGATTTGATAGAGAGATCAGGAGAATATCTTGAACATTATTAAGGTTTAAATTCATACGCTTGAGCGGATTGTTGAACGATTTGTTTGAAACTTGCGCACTTCCATGACAACATCTTCGACTTTGATTGATTCCATGCAGATATTCCTCGGGCAGTTCAGGAAATAACATGGGGCGCGATTACATCCGACATCCTTTTGGATGATCCGCACCTCTCCTTTTCCCCGAGGCCCTGTGATTTCCGGTCTTGTGGGACCGAATAGTCCGATCACCGCCGTTGCGACACTATTGGCTAAATGAAGCGGTCCGCTATCGGCCGAAATAACAAGATGACTTCTTTGCATCAACGCCAGAAGACGTTGGATTTTGGTCTCGCCGGCCAGGATGATTGGATCGGTTTGCGATATCAATGCAATTGTGTTTGCCAGGTCGACATCTTTTTGAGATCCTGAAATAATAACTTTTATATTGCAATCCTTCATCAAACATCGTACCAAAAGACCAAAAGATTCCGGGGACCACCGTTTAAGATCCCAATTGCCTCCTGGATTGACAAGGACCAAAAAATCCTGAGCGCTGATGCCCTTTCTTTTTAGAAAAACATCGATATCCTTTAATTCTTGCGGTTTGACCTTCAAGTCACAGATCCGGTCAGGAATTTTAATTCCGAATGATTCAATGACCTGCAGATAGATGTCGGACCGGTGAACATTTCCTGCTAAAGGTTCAACTTTATGGGTTAAGAGGAATCCTCTATTTTTGGCGTCATATCCGACGCGCAAAGGAATTCCAGCACTAAAAACCAAAAACGCTCTGGTCATCGAACGGTGCAATAAAAAGGCAATATCAAATTGCTTTGATCTGATCTCGTTGATTAATTTTAATTTTCCAATCAGGCCCTTATGTTTTCCATCTTCATCATAAGATATGATCTGATCAATCTCCGGAATGCTTTCTAAGATTTCTTTCACTCTGGGAACCGCCAGACACACAACGGTCGCATGCGGATAAGCCGTCTTTAAAGCTTTAAAGACGGGTGATGAAAAGATAACATCTCCCAGCCAGTTTACATTAACGACTAATATACGTTTCATATTTAATGTTCAGATTTTTAAATTAATTAATCCTGTGGAGTTAATTAGTTTTATCCGATGAAATTTTTTTGTATAACTCTTGAGTCGCATTCACCATGCTGCTTGCGGAATATTCTTTTTGAACAAAACGTCTGGCCTGTTGCCCCATCTCGAGCGCCCTTTCTTTGTTCCGGGCAAGCAACATGACCGCTTCCGCCAGTAAGTAGGAGTTATCTGGTGGAACTAATAGACCAGTTTCGCCGTCTTCGATGAGATTGACAAGACCCCCGATCTTTGAGGCGACAACCGGAAGACCCGCGGCCTGGGCCTCCAGCACGGATAATCCCAGTCCTTCTTGAAGAGAAGGAAGGACAAAAATATCAAATAAGGATAACAACTCGGCCGTTTTGTTGACAACAGGATAAAATTGGACATGATCTTGCAGTTTCAACGCGGCGACCTGCTGTTTTAAATTCTGTTCTTCTTTGCCCTCTCCAATGATCAAAAGTTTTGCTTTGGGATAATGATCAATGATTTTTTTCATGGAGGCAATCAAGACATGGTGCCCCTTGACATCCGATAAACGGGCAATAATCCCGATGACCGGATAAACGTCCAATCCAAAGGATTTTTTTCTAGCCTGTTTTTCTTTTTCAGTGAGTATGGGGAAATTTGCAATATCGATCCCATTTTTAATAAGGTCTACTTTGGAAGGAGCGATTTTAAAATCTTTGGTCAAATGTTCATAGACCGCTTCACTGATCGCGATGACCCGCTTGCCCCAGCAGGGAAACATTCGTCTTGATAAACGCGGTTTAAAAAAACCATGACAGGTGGAAATATTTGGTCGTCCGTTCATCCGATTCAGGCAAGTGGCGATCACCTGACAAATCCGCGTGTGTGCATGAATCACATCGATCTGGTTGTCTTTTACAAAGCGGTTCAGCCATCCGGCCGCCCAGTAAATCCGATAATCCAGTTCTGATTTCGTGCGGATATTCATGGTGATGTGCTCTATGCCCAGCGTATGCGCCTGTTCAACCAAATTTCCACCGCTGGTAATCAAAAAAACACGATGCCCCTCTTTCACTAATCCCTGATTGAGTGTCAGGAGATAACTGGAAATCCCACCGGTATTAAAATGTGTTGTTAAATGTAAAATATTCATTTCATTGGTTCGCTAGAAATTTGCTGCGCCATTAATTTCTCGATTTTGGACAATACCTCTTCCGCGGTGATGGTTTGCATGCAGTCATGCGTTTTAATCCGGCAGCTGGAACTGTAGCACGGAGAACACGGAAGATTTTTTTTGATGATCTCGTTTTTAAGCGCGTGAGGCGCATGACGGGCCGGATCAGTTGGACCAAAAAGAGCGACAAAGGGAATTTTCATCGCCGCCGCGATATGCATCGGTGCGGAATCTGGAGTTACAAAAACTTTGCAGCGTTTGATTAATGCGGCTAATTGCAGGATATCCGTTTTTCCAACAAAAATCGCGGGTTTGGTCTTAGTGAGTTTTAAAAGTTTGTGCGTTATTTCCTGATCTTTGTCCATACCCGTGATCATTACCCGAATGCTTTTGGCGGACAAAAGATCGCATAAACGCGCGATGCGCTCGATCGGCCAATTTTTTGTTCCCCATTTCCGGGAAGCCGCGATATTGATCCCGACAACATTATTCACATTTCCCAGCCATTCTGAATCCAAAAGTCCTTTGGCGTATTCATGATCTTTTTTTGAAGGCCAAAGTTGCAATGGGATCTCCGGGTTCCACGGGATATCTAACAATTTTAAAATCTGAAACTGGTGCTGAACCGGAGCCATGTTCTTATCGATGTCTTTTATTCGATGAGATAACAAAAATCCCCATTTACGATCATAACCGTAACTTTCTCTTGGGAAACTTAATAACGAAAGCAAATGACTTTTGCGGCTGTTTTGAAAGTCGATGATCTTATCAAATTTATACTGGCGCAATCTTTTTGAACATGACCATAATCCGCGCCATCCGCGATCGGCGGCATGGGAATCAAAGACGATCAGTCCATCGAGATCAGGACATCGCTGTAAAATATCCTGCGCGCCTGTCCCCACCAGACAATAGATTTTGGCGTTCGAAAATTTTTTCCGAATTGCCTTTAACGAGGAGGTGATCAGGATGACATCACCGATGGAACTTAACTTAATGACCAGAATACGGCAAGAGTTTAATAATTCCTGATAAACTTTTAGCGTTTGTTCGGCCATCTGTTTCAAGGTAAAATTGGCCAAAAGTTTTTTTTGCGCGTTTGTCGTGAGACGTTCGACTAATTTAGGATCTCGTAAGAGTCGGATCACCTGTTCCGCCATTCGGTCCGGATCTCTGGGTTCAACTAAAATCCCTGTTTGTTCGTCATCAATAATTTCAACGACTCCTCCCACCCGGGTGGCGACCACCGGAACGCCGGCGGCTTGAGCCTCTAAAATCACCCGGCCAAAGGCCTCTTGGGTAATCGTGGACAAAACGAGCACATCCGTTTGAGATAACAATTGGGGAATATCTTTGCGATTTCCGAGAAACTCAACAGATTCTTTTAATCCAAGCCGCCGCACCAGCGTTTCTAATTCGCGCTTATAGGATTCTTTTTTCTCCGGCACATCACCGATGATCCAGATTTTTATCATTGGCAATGTCCGGATGACTTTAGACATGGCCTTTAAAAAATAGATGTGACCTTTGAGGGGAGTGATCCGCCCGATCATGGAAATGACAAACGGCCCTTGAGCGTTTTTTTCTTTTCTGGGAAAATGAAACTTTTCCAGATCAACACTCCTGGGGATGAGACGCAGATCCAAGGGATCGACTTTGAAGTGTTTAACCATGTGCTGACCGATCACTTGACTCGGGACAATGACAAGTTTAGGCAAGCCCATCACCCGGCTTAGAAAATGTATCGAATAATATCCGTGACACGTTGTAATAAATTCTGCCGCGGTCCCCCGACACGCAAAAAATGCAATCCACGCTGGCACGCGGGATCTGGCATGAACAATATCGATCCGTTCGTCTTTAATAATTTTTTTTAAGCGATGGATACAGGATAAAATTGTGCCGATCGATTTTTTGTGCACCGGAAGAGCGTAATGCTTTGCTCCCGCCTTTTCTAACTCCGGGACTAATGTCCCACCGTTAGAGACAACAATCGCTGGATGGCCGTGAGCGATCAAGTATTTTGCAAAATCGATCGTCCCGGTTTCCACCCCACCGACATTTAATTCAGGAAGTATTTGCAGAATTTTCATATAATCTTTCTGACACCATTGAGAATAGTTTCCTGGTCGTTGATGGGCCTGGTTCGCATTTTATTTTTAATCACATCACAAATGGACCGTTTGATATGATAAACGTCGCAGGACAGGATATAACCTTGTTCATTTAATTTTTCGATAAATGAATCATGTTTGAATGAACTCATCAGCGCCCGTTTTTTCTTTTTGACAGAAAAAACAATTGTATTTTTTCCGGAACTGGCGGACTCGGAAATCATTGAAACACTATCGCCTGAAACAACCAATACATCGGACAACCCCAGAATACCGCCAAACGATTCGGGAATGTTCACTCGGTTGGGAATGATCGATAATGCACAGCGGGGGAAACGGCGCAACTCGCGCAAGACCAAGTTTTCCACTTGGGCAGATGTTCGACGGGACGTTGTGACCATAATCTCGGCATTAATCGCCTCGGCCGCCTCCTTAATCTGATGGATCACAATCTTGACCAAATATTCAGTCAATCGATAATTTTTGTTGTCTCCTCCCAAGAGTAAACCAATCTTGATTTTCTGGCGTAGCTTAAGATGGGAAAAGCGATTCAATAAGGTATGCGTTTGCTGCTGAAGATATTGGGCGGTGATGAGATTCGGTGCGCCTTTGGTCACGATGATTCGGTCCTGATAACGGTAACTCGAGGAAAGATCATGTTGAGGTAAGACGATCAAATCGAACCGGCGGAAACTTAGCATCCCAGGCTTAAGGACCGAGATACTTTTTGCTTGATGATCTTTAGCCAATAAATAGTTTAGACTCGATACCGAAGACCCGCAGGAAACAATGAAATCGGCTTTCATGGACATCAGCTGTTCAAAGGATTCGTGGGTCAAAAATTTGCGCAAAAATTCCAGACGCCCTTGAGAAAAGAAAGAATTCGAAAGAAGGCTCAGGAGGGAGATCAAGCGAGATTCCAATCGACTTTTAAAAATGACTGGTAACGTAACCGTTTTTGTTTGAATCCCTCTTTCGTGCAACGCCGTCTCAATCAGTTTGGCTATGGTTTCGGATTGTCGCAGATGCCCTATTTTCCCATCGCTGAGAACGACAATCGTCGATTCATTAGAATATTTCCAAATTTTATAAAACCACATGTATTCGGATGGATACTGCCGGATATAGTGTTCCATGTTCTTCGTGATGATGTTCAGGTTACTAATGACGTCTGCATCAACATTGCCTGTTTTGATCAACTCGATTGGTTTATTGATAATCAATCGGTGTTGCGAGACATTGTCCCGAATAATGACGGAAAAACATAATGGGACGCCTAATTTTAACCCCAGGCGAATCGCCCCGCTGGATAAGGACGCCTGACGATCAAAAAACGGAACCAAGGTTCCTTCTTTTCCTCCTTGGTCAACGACCATCGCGATGACTTCATTATTTTTTAAACTTTTGATCATTTCCCGGCTTCCCAGTCCGCGTGATAGCACAACCGATCCACCGCATTCCCGATAGGAATTAAGTAATTCATCTAGTTTGGAAAACCGGTTTTGCGGCTTGACGATCACTTTATACGGACTCCCCAACAGCGCACAGGCTAAACTGGCCAATTCCCAGCTGCCAAAATGCATGGCGATGATAATCACGCCCCGGCCTTCCTTGAGGGCGTTAGAAATATGCTCTTTTCCTTCGATCTTGATGACTTTATCAAAATCTTCGGGTTTCATCAAAGGGAGGCGAAAGAGCTCAATCAGATTCTGTCCAAAATTTTGGAATAAATTTTTGGTAATTTTTTTGAGTTCATTAGACGTTTTCGTCTCTGAGAAGGCAATCTTAAGATTTGCATAAGCTAGGGATTTATGACGGATGTCAAAATAATACGCAAGCACTCCAAGGATCCGTCCGATTCCTAATGCCACCTTGAGCGGTAGAGCACGCATCAGTACACCGAAGGCTTGGGCGCTATAATAAAGCAAATATTCGTTGAGCGAGGTCTTCTTTACCATGGGTGATTTGAATTTTAATTTTTAAATAGTAAATTTTTAATCCGCTTTGCACAAACAAGGATTGCTGTGTCTGCAATTTAACGGCGTCTTTTTGAGTCGTTATTACTGTGTCAATTTTCTGCGATTGAAAATCCTTTATAAGATCCGAAATGTCTTGAGTGTTATAGTAATGATGATCCCGGAATGGCGTCATCATCTTGACTCGCGCACCAAGCCGCTCTAACTGCCATCGAAAAGATGCAGGATTCCCGATACTACAAAAAGCACCGATGTCTTTATTCTGCAAGAATGACAAATCGTGGTGTTTATCAATATTCCATAAATCATCAAGGGAAATCGCCTGATGAATACTTTCGATGATCAAGCATTGCGGTTGAACATTGAATATAACATTTTTAATCTCTGGTAATGCCTTTTCCCCTAAATCTGTTCTAGTCAAGACAACAACGTCTGCGCGCACCAAGGCCTTCTTCGGTTCACGTAAAATACCTCGCGGGATCAAGAAACCGTTGCCAAAGGGATTGGTCGAATCAATAACGACAATATTAAGATCGCGTTTGATCCCCCATTGTTGAAATCCGTCATCAAGAATAAAAAGATCAGGATGATATTTTGCTAAAGCCTCTCGCGCATTTTTGACCCGGTCTTTTCCGGCTAAGACCGGGACATGCGGCAGAGATTCCTCTAATAGCTTTGCCTCGTCGCTCAAAAAAAATTTTCCTGAAGAAGCTACCTCCTTGGGCATATACCCTCGGATAAGGATGACTGGTTTTTGTTTTTGTTCTGTTAGAAGCGAGGTAATCAACTCAACCAAAGGGGTTTTCCCAACACCACCCCAAGTGATATTGCCCACACTGATGACTGGTTTAGAAAAATTATGCGTGCGAAAAAATCCGATGCGATAAAAAAATAAAATGCACTCAACAATTGCGCCATACAGCAATGACAAAATTTTTAAGATAGTAAAGATTGTCCGTCCATCCCCGCTTGCCATGGTTTGGTCTGTCATCACGTTATAGATCATTTTTTTCATGAGCGGGTCTGGTTATTATATCGTTTTTAAGAATTTGGCCAATAAAAGATAAAATTCTTTCTGTCGCCCCTCCCTGGTTAAGGACAACCTTTTTAGCTGACTGTCCGATATGGACTAGGTTCTCGGGATGACGCAAAAGGTCGATCATTTTTGATTCCAGTTCGATTTCATTCTGAATCTGGATGACCGCTTGGTTTTGTAAGAAAATATCCAGGATATCGTGAAAATTATCCATGTGCGGTCCGACCAAAACAGTATTCCCAAAAAAGGCAGGCTCAATAATATTATGTCCCCCTTTCATGGTTAAGCTTTTCCCTAAAAATACGATTTTGGATAACGCATAAAAGGATCTAAGTTGGCCAATGGTATCCACCAGAATGACTTCATCGTGTTGGATGGGCCGCGTATTTTGGATTTTAGATAAAGTGATGGGCGTCATCCCGTAATGTTTTATTAATTCAAGAACTTCTTTTGAACGTTCAATGTGTCTGGGAGCAATCAGCAAGCGCAGATGTTGAAATTCAGAAGATAAATTTTTTAAAATTTTCAAGACAATCGCTTCTTCTCCGGGATGAGTGCTCCCGGCAATCCAAAGCAGGTTTCCGGGAGAGATGGACAACCATGGAGTGTTCAGCGGAATTTCCTCGGGAACTTCATCAAATTTCATGTTCCCGGTCACAGTGATTTTTTTGTTACCAACCCCTAACCCACGTAAAGACTCTGCATCCCGATGACTTTGCATGCAAAACACGGCGACACAATCCAGCGCCGGTTTAATTAAAAATTTAAACGCTGAATATCCACGGAATGATTTTGGCGATATCCTTCCGTTGATCACAATAATCGGTATGCGTTCTTTGTTGAGTCTTAGAAAAAGATTTGGCCAAATTTCGGTTTCTGTAACGATGTAAATTTTGGGGCGGAGCTGGCGTATGTATCGTTTGACAATCCAGCTGAAGTCCAGCGGAGCAAAGATAATTTGATCGGCTTGTTTTATTTGGGAAACAGCCACCGCATACCCGGTCTTGGTTACAGTCGATAAAACCACGCGATGATTCGGGTATTTCTGTTTGATCAAACGGATTAAATTGACGATCGCCAAAACCTCTCCAACACTGACTGCATGAATCCAGATGTTGTCCTGGGAAGAGATGGCGTCCTTAAATTTTTCAGAGAAAATTCCAAACCGGGTACGGAATTTTGAATGCCATTTTCGTCTCGCGATCAGATACGGGAGGTAAATAATGGAAAAAAGTAAAAATATAAAATCATAAATGGTGCTCATAAGGTCTCAAATCATGTTTGTGAACACTAAACAACTGTTTCTTCTGGAGAGTCACGCAAAGTTGACATCGTATGCGTTTTAAGTTCAAGCCCGAGGATGGGCCTTATCATAGACACTTTTTAAACGTTCGGTTGTCACATGGGTGTAAATCTGAGTTGTTGAAAGATTCGCATGCCCCAATAATTCCTGGACTGAACGCAGATCCGCTCCCCGGTTCAGAAGATGTGTGGCAAAAGAATGCCGCAGGACGTGCGGCGAAACATGCTTTTGCATGCTCGTTTTCCGAATATACTTGACCATAATATTGCATACACTTCTGGCCGAAAGACGCTTCCCGATTTTATTTAAGAACAACGCTGTTGATGAATGTTTTCTTAAGTTCAGATATTCCTGAATGGCTTCCAGGGCATGATCGCCAATGGGAACTAAGCGTTCCTTTTTTCCTTTCCCTAATACTTTAATCACATTGCCGATCAAATCCACGCGGTCTATATTTAACCCCACCAGTTCGCTCACGCGTATTCCGGTCGAGTAGAGTGTTTCCAGAATGGCTTTATCGCGCTTGCCGATCACTTTATCGGTCGATGGGGATTCAATAAAATGAACCATTTCATCTTCACTCAGGAAATTCGGTAACTTCTTATCCAGTTTCGGGGTCATCAACAAGAGTGCGGGATTGTTCTGAATATGCTGATCTCGTTGTAAAAACCTGAAAAAACTCCGTAAAGCCGAAATCTTTCTGGCCAAAGTCCGGGGTTTATAATTCTTTGTTCTTAACTCACCCAAGTATCTTCGCAATAACAGATAGTCCACCTCGCCCAAAGGCACCTGACCAATAAACACGATAAAATGCTCAAGATCAGTCTGATAATTCAGTAAGGTGTGGCTTGAATAATTCTTTTCAACTTCAAGGTAGGACAGGAATTTATCGATGTGGGGATGAGCCATTTTTACGTACTAAATCCTCCTAAAGAGATCGGAATGCTTTCTAAAAATTTAAGCAATGAGAGAGCTGTTCAGCAGTAGGATATCACACTCTTGATACTTTAGGAAGAACTCGGTAATTTATTCGAGATATGCGTGCATTCCGGGAACCGGCTGCACCCGTAAAAGGTCATCCCGCGCTTGGAACGCCTCTCCACCAATTCCCCTGAGCATCCCGGCTCGGGGCATTTGACTCCGGTTGAAAACGGAGCGGCGAACTTGCATTCAGGAAACCCGGAACAGCTTAAGAACTTGCCCTTGCGGCCCCATTTAATGCTCATTTGTTTGCCGCATTGCGGACAGACCTTGTCGATCAGATTTTGGGTCTTAACGATGGTGTTCATCGCGTAATCCAATTCTTCTTTAAAGGGCTGGTAGAATTCGTGCAAGAGTTTGACGTACTCTAATTGACCCTCCTCTACCATATCCAGATTCTCTTCCATGGAGGCGGTAAAACCGATATCCATAATTTTAGGGAAATATTCGATGAGGAGTTCGCAGATTTTGATCCCGAGTTCTGTGGCCATAAAATATCCACGTTCACGGATCACATAATTGCGCAGCACTAACGTTTGAATAATCGAGGCGTAGGTGCTGGGTCGTCCGATCCCGGCTTCTTCCAATGTCTTGACCAAACTCCCTTCCGAGTAACGCGCAGGTGGCTTGGTAAAATGTTGGGAAGGATGAATCTCTTTTAGATTCAAACGATCGTCTTTTAAATACGGGCTCAAATCCTTTTTCTCTTCATCAGCCCGCGATTCACGATCAAGGATCTGATAACCATCAAAAACCAGCGTAGAACCGGACGTAGCGAAAAGAAATTCTCCCGCGGTGATCTCAATTCTTTTTTGTTGATAGATCGCAGGAGTCATTTGACAGCTGACAAACCGTTTCCAAATCAGGTCGTAAAGTTTATATTGTTCTGGTGTCAGAAATTGTTGAATCGTTTCCGGTTTGCGCATCACCTCGGTGGGACGGATCGCTTCATGCGCTTCCTGCGCGGATTTTTTCGATTTATAAACATTGGGAGTTTCCGGAATATATTTTTTGCTGTAGTCTCTCTCAATCAGATGGCGTACTTTCGCGATCGCTTCTTTCGATAGATTTACTGAATCGGTTCTCATATAGGTAATCAAACCGGTCAATTCTTCCTGGCCGAGCTGGATCCCTTCATAAAGTTCCTGGGCGATCATCATGGTTTTCGTGGTATGAAATCCCAGCTTGTTGAAGGCCTCCTGCTGGAGCGTGCTGGTGATCAAAGGCGGCAAGGGTTTGCGCTGAACATCCTTTTGCGAAACATTGGAAATGATAAATTCTTTTTCATCCTTAATTTTTTGCGCGATCTCTTTTGTTTGCATCTCGGTTGTCAATTCACATTTTTTATCCGCGATTTTTTCTAAGTCAGCCGTCAGCAGTTCCGAAACCCCTTTCTTCTGAAGATCAACGGAGATTTTCCAGTATTCTTGGGGGACAAAATTTTTAATCGCCATCTCTCGTTCAACAACGAGCCGTAAGGCAACCGATTGAACCCGGCCGGCGCTTAAACGCGAACCGACTTTTTTCCACAAAAGAGGACTGATCTGGTATCCGACAATCCGATCCAGGATACGTCTGGCCACCTGGGCATCAATTTTCTTCACATCAAACTCTTTGATATGTTTGAACGCCTCTAAAACCGCGTCTTTGGTGATCTCATGAAAAACGACGCGATAAAATTTTTTATCTGAACCGAGATGCTGAGCGATGTTCCAGCCGATCGCCTCCCCTTCACGGTCAGGATCTGTGGCAATATAGATTATTTTTTTGGATTTTGCTTCTTTTTTAAGCGAGGTTAAAATTTTTTGTTTATTTCTAACCACAACAAAGCGTGTATTAAAATTATCCTCGACATCCACCCCCAGAGTCGATTTGGGAAGATCAATTAAATGACCCATGGATGACAAGACTTTGAACTTGTCTCCTAAAATTTTGTTGATGGTCTTGACTTTTGCCGGAGATTCAACGATAACGAGCGCTTTAATCATAAGTTTTGTAGTCCTTTTAGCTGTTGCGAACGAATTTTTTTCCTGGGATTTGGCGGATTTTGCTTTTCAACTCAAGATTCAACAGGGCCATGGCCAAACTGGACACTGAAATCCGGCAATTCAATGCCAGCCCATCCAGATCAATGGAATCATTGATAGGAATCTGTTGATACACTAATTTCTCCTCTGCTGTTAAACTCTGGGGTGTTGTTGCCCCTGATTCATGCGTACTTTGTAATTCTGTCAATCTTCGATTTTGAAGTTCGCCTTTCGTTTCCCGTGATTCCTTTTGCGCCGGATAGTTCGCTAATTTTTCTTCCAACTCGTTCCAGACATCTTCCGGAGAGGTCACCAAGGTTGCGCCTTCTCTAATAAGGCGGTTCACACCTTGAGCGGAAGGTTGATCGATTTTGCCTGGAATAGCAAAGACTTCTCTGCCCTGCTCTAAAGCGAAATCACTGGTGATCAGCGCACCGCTTTTCTGCGAGGCTTCGACCACAACCACCCCTAACGATAATCCGCTGATAATCCGGTTACGCCGCGGAAAATTATAGGCAATCGGCGGTGTTTCCATGGGAAATTCCGAGACCAATGCCCCTTCACGCGCGATCGCGTTCGACAATATTTTATTTTCCAGCGGATAGGTTATGGAAAGCCCGCAACCGAGAACCGCAACCGTGGTTCCGTTCACCCGCTGGACGGCGTGATGACACGCTGTGTCAATCCCTTTGGCCATTCCGGAAATTATATTCAATCCCCTTTCCGCCAGAAACATCGCAAATTTTTCCGCTACGGTCAATCCATAGATCGAGGCCTTCCGGGAACCGACCATTGCTACGCTGGGATTAGGCAATTTCGCAACATCCCCGCGAACATAAAGCACGTTGGGACTATCCGGGATCTGACTTAATAGCCATGGATACGCATCATCCTGATAGGCCAACACATGAATTCCAAAAGATTGAACAAGATTATATTCGGTTTTAAGGAATCTGTCTTTAGGAAATTTGAGAATATTTTCGATCGCTTTTAACGGGAGAGAACACTCATGGGGAAGATTGGTGAACTGCCGTTTATTTAACTCTAAAATTTTTTCGGCTGAAGCTAAATAATCGATTAATTTTTTTACGCGATCGTTGCGTAATCCAGGAATGGCGTTCAAAACTAATAACGCATCTAAGTCTGTCATAGTTGTTTTTTATGTAATATTTTTAAAATTAGTCCTTTGTCTATTTTGACAATAGACTAAAATAATTCCCCCTCCCCCCAGTTAAATCCAAACCAATTGAACCTTAAATTAATTTTGCGGATTTCAATTGTTTTAAAACAGCATCAGCCGTTTGTTCAACGGTCTGCAAATCGGTGTCGATCACATAATCCGCCTGTTCGTAATAGGACTTTCGTTTAGCCAGGAGCTCTTTTATCTTCGCGAGCGGATCAGAGACATTAAGCAATGGACGTGTCGAATGGAATTTTGTCCTGCGATAAATAACCTCCGGGCTTGTATAAAAATAAAATAAAATTCCTGTTTTTTTTAGATTAATCAAGTTTTCATTCTGGATCACGACACCGCCGCCGCAATCGATGATAATATTTTTCTTCTGTGCAAGTTTAACAACAATTTCTTTTTCGAGCTTCCGAAAATACTCTTCACCGGAATCCCGGAAAACTTCAGCGACGGTGCGTTGTTCTTTTTGTTCGATGAGCTGGTCGGTTGAAGCAAACGCGACACCCAGCATCCGGGATAACCGCTGGGCGACCAGTGATTTCCCCGCTCCCATAAAACCAATCAAGACAATATTTTTTTTCATGGCGCAGAATTTTAACATACCTCTTGTCAAGAGGTCAAATTTGTGAACATAACGAACTAAGATAAAATCTCATTATGTATTTATTTTCGATATCTCTTGCGAGCTTCTTCAATGATTTTGATGGCATCGTTTAAACTATGCCAACCTTCCACTCCGGTTTTTTTCTTCCAGATCTTTATAAACTTTGAAAAAATGCTCAAATTCTTTTAGTAAATGCGGAGGGACATCATCTAAATCCCTAATATAATTCCAAAGCGGGTCTTTAATCGGCACACAAAGAATCTTTTCGTCCGGACCTTTTTCGTCCCACATTTTAAATAAACCGATCGGTCGTGATTCAATCATGCAACCCGGGAACGTCGGTTCCCATACTAAAACCAAAGCGTCTAGAGGATCTCCATCCATGGCTAATGTTTTTGGGATAAATCCATAATCACTGGGGTAATGAACCACCGAGAAAAGCATCCGGTCGAATTTAAGTACATTTTTTTTAGTGTCAAATTCATATTTATTGCGGCTGCCTTGGGGAATTTCAATCATCACCGAAATAATGAGATCATTGACTTCAGACAATTTTTTGTTTTGGTTTGCTAATCTTTTTCTTGTAACTCTGGGATTATTCTTTTTTAATCGATTTGCTTTGTTCATAGCTTTTGATTCCCTTCTCAATCGGTTCAAACACTAAACCGAAAATAAACGATATCGCCCTCTTTAATCTCATAATCTTTCCCTTCAAGAGAGACCAGCCCTTTTTCTTGAACCGCTTTATAGGTCCCGAGGGTCAGAAGGTCATTGTATTTATAAATTTCTGCGCGGATGAATCCACGTTCGATATCCGTATGAATTTTGCCGGCCGCTTTACTGGCTTTGGTTCCGCCGGGAATCAGCCAGGCACGGGTTTCTTTGGGCCCAGCGGTAAAAAAGCAGACTAAATTCAAGAGTTCCCGTCCGGCTTTAGCCAACGCCGCTAATCCCGGAGAAGTAATTCCAGCCGCTTCGTAGTAGGCCGACCGCTCTTCGGGAGGCAACTGGACGATTTCCGCTTCCAGCTTGGTGCATAAAACAACAATCGCCGCGCCATCTCTTTGAGCCCGGGTTTCCAATGGTTCTAAAATTTTTTGATTCACCTCTCCTTCATCCACATTGGCGACATAAAGTAATGGCTTGGAAGTTAAGAATTGAAATTCCTGGATCAATTCCGCTGGAATTTTTATTTTTCTGGCCGGCTTCCCTTCATTGAACTGCGTCATAATCTCTTCCAGAACGGTCATTTTTTCGCGCGCTTTGCTATCACCGGCATGCGCAGATCCTTTGATCTTGTCTATGGATTTCTGACATTGCTGGATGTCGGCCAACAACAGTTCGGTTTCGATGATTTCAGCGGCATTCACCGGATCAAGTGTTTCCATGACATTGACCACATTCTCATCGTTGAAACAGCGCACCACATGGGCAATGGCATCCACCGAGCGGATGTGAGAAAGAAATTTGTTTCCTAATCCCTGTCCTTGACTGGCGCCTTTTACGATGCCGGCAATGTCCACGAAACGGATCCCGGCTGGCGTGATTTTATCGCTATTGAATTTTTTGCCTAAAATATTTAACCGTTGGTCCGGCAACGGCACAACGCCGACATTCGGTTCAATCGTGGTGAATGGAAAATTTTCCGCAGCCACGGCCGCTCCGGTTAAGGCGTTAAAAAGGGTCGATTTTCCTACGTTCGGTAAACCAACAATCCCTATTTCCATCGGTCGACCTCATCGATTTTCAGAAATTTTATTGAGCTTTTCCTTCCCAACGCTAAATTTCTCGCTTGCGACATCAACGCTGGCGAGAGATTTAGCGTTTCGTTTAATCGAAAGAAGCTCAATAAACCAAAATACACCTTTGTTATCCTTTGCATTCAATTCCCTCTGCGTTTAAAAATAATCGGATGATCTCCCGATGTTCGCCCTGAATCTCAATCACGCCGAATTCCTGCAAACGATATGTTCCACCGGAACCACATTTGATTTTGATTTTCTTGGCGAGATCCTTTAAATAAAATTCCTGTTTCGGTAAATGGTCAATCACGGTCACCGTTTTCCCTTTGCGTCCGCTTTTTTCAATACGCAAAACAGCAGTGATGTGATGCGGGGTTTTCGCAGATTCTTTGGGACAACGGCATTCCGGCATCAAATATTTGCACCGTGGACATTTCTTATTGTGTGCGGGGTCGGTTGAGTAAACCAAAACCTCATTGCTGGAGTTTATATTTTTGATACTCATGGTTGTGTTCCCTGATATTTCGAGATTCAACGAATCAAAACGGGGTTGACCAAAGACCAGACAAATCGAAGGGAAAGTATACCACCAGAATTGAAATTATCCTCATAAAAATTTACTTGCCTGGATCACCGGCTTTTTTTAGCCACCAGCCACGGGCGGGATCAAGACGACCTGATCCCCTGGCTTTAAAGGGGTTTCCCAAGGCCGAAATTCATTATTGATCGCAACCCGGACAAGGGCGATGGGTAATTGGAACCCGTGTTTGACTTTTAATTCTTCATACAATGCGCCTGCGGTTGCCGCCGATGTCGAAATAATTTCTTGACTTGTTCCCCGTGATTCCCTTAAAAGGGCATAATATTGAACTTGAATGCGTTTGTTCCGGCTAGCTTTATTCGGTGATAAAGTGTGAAGGTGTTGTAGGGCTTCCTTAAATTCAACGGGGTCATTAATATTGTTCAATGCCATTTTATCGTTTGGAGTTATAAGCTCAATATCAGAATTAATCAAAATTTTTCTCGGACAGTTAATGCCTTTCTTGAGAAATGACAGCATTTTTTTATAAATTCCAGTCTCATAAATCGCGCATAATGGTTCGGGTAGCCCATCGAAACTACTGGCATAGGCGGTGGCTGGTTTTTTAGGATTTCTTTTTTCGATTAAATTTTTAATTGTTGAGGCATTCACGTAAGGCAGATCACAGGCCAAAACCAGCCAGCAGACGTCCGGATATCGCTCCATCGCAGAGAGAATTCCGCCTAAAGGTCCTATGTCGTGATATTTTTTATCATCATGGATTTGGGGTAACCCTTCATGCCCGTTTAACGTGGATTGATCTTCACGGTTTGAAAGAAAAACATTTTGGCAATAACTCTTGAGGAGTTCATAACAATACACCGTCTGCGGTTTGCCGTGATAATTCAAAACGGATTTGTCCTGCTGCATGCGACGGCTTTTTCCGCCGCCTAAAATTAAACCGTACAATATGCTCTTGGCTCCGGACGTCTGTTTTGAACGGTTAACTTTTTTAATACTTTTGTTTTTCATCGTAAACTTTCATTTCGTTTTTGAACGATTCCTAAATTTTTTTTAAAACCAGCCCCAGCGGTAAAAGGGAACCACTGTCTTGGCGTCAAAAAAATTTTGGCCAGCCGCTAATTCAACAAACCCATCGCTATGGGCCAATGCGAGCAAATCACCGGATCCAGAGTGAGTCACCGGGTTAGCCAACCGTGCCCCTTTTTCACTCTTGATCCGCACAGGCAAAAAATTACTCAACGAATTTTTGATCGTGACACCGGTCGACAAGGCATAAAATTCTTTCTCAATGTGTGCCGCCCCCATGGATCGCTTCAATTGAGGAAGAACATACCGATAGAAACAAACGTGCGTCGAAGCCGGATTGCCCGGTAAGGCAAAGACCATCTTTCCTCTTTTCGTGATCCCAAAAGCGAATGGTTTCCCGGGTTTTTGCCTCACTGTATGAAAAAGGATTTTAATTTTTAATTCTTTCATCACCGCGGGAATAAAGTCATATTTTCCCATGGAAACTCCTCCGCTGACAATCAAGATATCGAATTTCTGTAGAATTTGATCAAGTTTCGTCAATAATATTTTCTTGTCATCCGGCAGATGAAACATCCTATTTTGTGAGAAACCATGATGGCTCAACGCGGCCTGCAGACCATACGCGTTAGAAGGTCGAATCTGATAGGGTTTAATTCGAGCATTAATTCCGACGATTTCATTTCCAGTCGAAATAATCGCAATGCTGGGCCGGGCGCTGATTTTTACTTTGGCTTTACCAACACTGACTAACATGGCGATTTGTTGCGCTAAAAGAACATCCCCTTTTTTAACAAGCAGGGTTCCTTTGGTAAAATCAGCGGCTTTCTTCAGAACATATTGCATGGATAAAGGCTGAAAATCTTTATTCACGTTCGCTTCGTTGTCATCCATTTTCACTTGTTCGATGGGAATAACACAATCTGTTCCGCGCGGAAGCACCGCGCCCGTCATAACCTGCCAACAGCCGTGGGGATTTTGTAATTTGTTTTCCTTCTGGCCAGCCGCCTGAATTCCTTCAATTGTGTACGAACGAACCCCCTTTTGCCATGCAGCAAGTGAAATGGCGATCCCATCCATAAAAACTTTTTGAAAATTCGGGTGATCCCGATCGGCATAAATATTTTCCCGGAGAACAGCGCCGCACGCATCTGCGGTGGGTGATCGAATGGTAGAAAATTGCCCGCAGGATTTTTGGATTATTTCTTCTGCTTCAAAAACAGAAATCATCTGTTTAGTCATGGTCATTACCCGTTGATTGAATGATTTTACACTTTTTTATCAAATAAAATTCTCGCTTTGACCCATTCGAGGGTTTCGTAGAAGTCACTGTCCTGCCATGAGAGAGCTCTAAGGATTCCCAAATAAATGGTAAAATTGGTTGGATTCAAAATTGCGGCGTCCCAGTATTTGAAGACCCGGGAGACTTCGATTAGGTCCGGAATTTCCGAGGCCTCTTCTTTGGATGATTCCGAATCCGTCTTTTTTTTCTCTTCTTTAGGGGGTGCTTTCTCTTCTTTCGTCGCAGGATTGACTTCTTTGATTTCAGGAATCACCCGGTTAATTGAATCAAGCATCGACAAAGCAATTTTCGTGGCAAAAATCTGCTTAGCGGAAGGCAATTCAAACACTTTCAGGACTGGCGTATAAAGTTGATCAATGATCAAAAGATATTGCTCTTCTTCATCAAAAAAGGTAAAAAATGGTTGTGGTTGGGGGGGGAATTCTCTTCCCAGGGTAACAATCTCTTTCGTCTCCAGGTTGATCAAGCTGATCTCGCGCCAGATTCCTTCTTTATATATTTTTGCGATCAAATATTTTGCGCTGGGGGACCAGCTTCCAAAGGACGGGATCTGCTGATGGGTCCAAAGAACGGTCTCGCTTTCAGTTTGAACGTCATAGACGATAAGATTGAACATGGGGGGGGACATATTTTCAAAAAGATTTCCACCAATCAAACATACTTTATCGCTGTTGGGGCTCCAGGGCATTGTTTCATAGTTGGTAATAAATTCTCTGCGGCCGAAACTTTTTTTATAGGAATTCCCATCTGCCTGGATCGCTTCACAAGACAAGGTGTAATACGATGGTCCCCACGAGAATTCATTACGATATTTAAACAACATGGTCGTCTTCTTATCCTTGGATTGGCATGACTTAAGGAATGTTTTCCGGAAGAAATCAAGTTTCTTCAGTTCCCGTTTCTCTTCCTCTTTATCAAATAGGAGTCGACTTGGTTCTGCGGCCGTTACGCCGTTCATAACATGAAATTCCATATTGAGTTTAGGTGTTGTTTTGTCCGTTTAAAGACAGTTAACAGGAAATAATTTTGATTTCGACGGTAATGACGGTTATCATAACAAATCGGGTGATTCGTTGCAAGGCTCAAATCCTCGGGATAACATCAAATTTTTCATAGCACGGAATTGTTAAAATAACGAATCAATATTACCATGATATCCAAAATTCGAAAGATAATTTACAAAAAATATCCATAAAATCATAAAAATTGTATTAATATAGGAACAAAGTTGAAAAAAGGGTAAAAATATGATTTCCGCTCGTTCATTACGCATTGATTACGATAATGTCACGGCCGTTTATGATCTGGATCTTGAGATCCCCAAGGGACAGATTTTTGGACTTGTCGGTCCTAACGGTGCTGGAAAAACATCAACGATCAAGGCCTTAGCAGGTATTCTTGAACCAACTTACGGTGAAATCAAGATTGCGGGAATCGATATTGATTTGTCACCTCAAGAAGCGTTACGATCCCTTGGATACATGCCTGATTTCCCGCCTGTTTATGAAAATTTGAAAGTTGGGGAATATCTTGATGTCTTTGCCGCCGCTTATCTTATTCCACGTCAGGAAAGGTCCCAAAGGATTAAACATTGGTTAGAGCGTGTTGATCTGCTGGGAAAACAAAATGCGCTTATTCATACCCTCTCCCGCGGGATGAGGCAACGGCTGGTTTTGGCTAAAACCCTGCTTCATCAACCGACCGTTCTTTTTTTAGATGAACCGGCGAGCGGTATGGATCCGATCGCTCGTAAAGAATTAAGAAATATCCTTACGGAAGTCAGTCAGCAAGGTACAACCGTTTTGATCTCCAGTCATATTTTGACGGAACTCAGCGATTTTTGTACGTCGGTCGGTATTATGGAAAAGGGTCGGATGGTCGTTTCTGGAACGATTGAAGAAATCCGTAAACGGGTCGGCAGCAAAGGCAAACTTGTGATCCGTCTGGTCAATCCTTATGAGCGGACCCGCGAAGCTTTGTTGCATGATTTAAAAAATGTTCCCTATTTACACGAACCGAATGAAGTTGCCCCGGGCCATTTTCATGCATATTTTTCCGGAGAAGATAATCTAGCGGCCAACCTATTAAAAGAACTTATTGCTCAAGGGCATCCGATCGCTGACTTTCATCTCAGAGAAGAAAACGTCGAGGATATATTTTTTAAGATTGGAGCGAGAGAAGTTTCATGACATTACTTCCCCTGTTAGACAATTCGCTATTTCTACGAAACTGGCGGGAGCGTATGAGGCCCACACTTATTCTCTCTTCAACGATCATAACCTCGATTGTGATTGTATTTTTCTTTCTCGCCGCATATATTCAGCATGATCTTTATAAATCAATCTCTCCACCGCTGATTATCTTTTGGTACATGATTTTGGGCCATGGTGTCCTGCTTTTGTTAATCGGAACGAGTATGGTCGGTCATATGTCCGTTCAGGAGAGGATCAGCGGCACGCTTGATTTTCACCGCGCCTCGCCTACAAGTCGCTGGAATCAAATCCTAGGAATTTTGGTCGGCGCTCCAGTTCTGGAGTGGTGTATCTTTTCGGTAACACTCCCGATTTCTTTAGTCCTCGCTTCGATAAGCGAAATCGGGCTGATCAATGCAATCGTCTTTTACATTTCCTTAATACTTTGCGCAATCTTTTTTCATTTTTTCTCTTTGTTTGGTGCGTTGCATTCTGATCGGAAGATTGTTGCCACTCAAAACCGAACCGGGATACTGAAAATTTTTCTCTTTCTTTATTTCTTCCCATTGTTTTTCGTTTCGTTCCATTTTTCTTCGCTCTACCACCTCACCTGTTTACCCCAATATATCCATGTGACGGGTCTTATTTTTAAAACACTTGGCTCTTCTCTGGATAAATTTTATACTTCACCGGCACTTCCCTTTCGTCTTTACAGCGTTCAATTGCCGTCTTTGTTATTCCAGGGCATCGTTGAAATCCCATTTATTATTTTTTTCAGTCTAGGGGTGATGCGTAAAATCTCCCGTCCGGAAAGACCAATATTCTCCAAAAAGCAATCACTGGTATTGATTGGACTCATCCTGTTTCTTTTCGTGGGAAGTGCGATTCCTTTATTCGAATATGCCGAGAAGAAAATTTCTCCGGATGCTCATTTCTTGACAGTTTGTTTCGTTTATTTGACCACTTTTCTTGGTATCTTAGGAGCGACCTCCATTACTCCGAGCCAGTTACTTTATTTGAAAGGATTAAGAAAACTTAAAAAATTAGGCCAGAAAAAAATCCTTTGGCAAGACGATCATGCCACTAATTCCCCTTGGCTTTTTGGATTTGCCCTGATTGCGCTGCTTTTCCACTTTTTATTTACTGCATGGATGACACCCAACCTTCTGGACCGTTTTCTGGTATTCAGTTTAACGATCCTTTACGTCTTTTCGTTGGCTTGGGCGTTGGAATATTTTCGTTTGAGCCAGCATCACACCAAACGAAGCTTGTTTATCGTTTTGACCAGCATTGTCTGGTTTTTTATCCCACTGTTAGGGCTCATTATGCAGCCACTGTTTAAACAGTATCCGGATGTGATTTATTATTTCTTTGCTCCGTCTCCCCTTTTCGGACTAGGAAGTACGATCTCAATCATATTGTCCAAATCCTATTATCAAAATATTTTTGAACCGATGGTTCTGGTCGTCACTGTTCTCATTAATCTCATCATCGCTCTCATTTGCCTTCTTTTCACCAAACGAGAGAGAAAATTTCTTCGCCAAAAGGTTTTTTAACCTTCCCCCAGCTTTTTAATAAAATTTAATCGAAAACGATAGCTAACGGAACGGATTTAGGAAGACGAACGTCCCTGCTTGTTAAGTTTATAGCCAAGAGGCCAGTAGACGCAGTTGACTTTGGCGTTTTCTGTTAATTTGAGTTCCCATTCATGCGAGAGACTGATGACGCCATGCCAAATTCCTTTTTTCAGGATCACCGGCTTGGTGAGCAAAAAACATTCAATTTTGGGATCATTTTTTTTCTGTGCGACAAACAGCAACCCGTTTCTGTGGATCGGTTCAAAGCTTTCAAACGAGTCCGGATGACTTTCCAGTCGATGTATGTGTTTGTCCCGTACGATCAAATACGCAATCCGCCATCCGATACATTTATTTTCCGTTACTACAATACGAAACAAATTTTTTTGATGTCCTTTCTTGTGTTTATTAGGATAATTAATGATGTATCCGTACGGACGAAATATTTTGGGGGTTAAACGTTTAATTTTCATCGTTTGATTGATAAATACCGAGTTCTACGACCAGTGGATAGTGTCCTAAAGACAAATCAGGCCCTTGCTCATAATTTAAAACGCTAAAATTTTTGCTGACCAAACAATGATCAATGGGGACCGCCAGAATCGGCCATTGCGTGGGATATGTCGGGTGAATTCCGAATCCTAATGAACAATTGCGCAGATGCATTTTTTTTAAGAAGTCCTGAAACCAATGAGACCATGGGCCGGTATTAAAATTTCCGATCACAATTGTGTTCTGTTCCTGCGGTAAATTTTCTTGAGCAATACGTGCAAACTCTTCATTCCTTTGCGCAAACGATATTTCATTGAACGGCGGGGTTAAATGGATGAGAATAAAATTGAAAACTTTTTCGTTGAGCGTGAGTTGTGAGATGATCGTTGGATAAACGGATCTGCCGTAGTACTGAAATTGAAAATTTTTAAATGGTATTCTGCTTAGAATTTCCATTCCCGATCCTTCTGCGCTAAAAATATGATTTTCATTCTGGTATTGTATAAGAATATTGTTTAACCCACTCACATCTTCCGCTGAGACACCATCCATTGCCAGGATATCAGGATTAACCTTGTAGATATAGTCCATGATCTTAGTGTAATTTTTGTCCGGGGCTTTTAAATTGAGCAAAAGGATCTTCACTTTTTCATGCATAAACATATTGCGGTATTCCAGATTAGGCTTATATAAATAATACGGCAATAACTGATTGGCATTAATCAGTAAGAAAAACAATGTGATCAAGATAAACCTTTTATTGCGGATCATAATAAAGAACAATAAAAAAAAGATATGCACAAAAAGATACTGGATTCGAAAATGACTAATCAGATCATACCACCATCCGTTTTGCGAGAAAAACCCTGCAATCGAGAGGCCCGCGGATATAAAAAATAGAATAATCAGCATATATCAATTGCTCTCTTTTTTTTTGAGGTGAGTGGTTATAGTCATCATACCGGATGGACTCAAAATGTCCCATCTTTGAGCATCACCAGCGTACATGCATTCACGGGAAGGATATGATGAGCACGCGCTTTCTCAAAGAGTTGAGGATTTTCCGCCCCCGGATTAAAAATGATCCGGCGGGGAAATTTTTTAATAATGTCGTCTTGAATTTGGCTGGAAATATCCGCGGACACATAAAGCGAAATGGTATCGATCGGTTCCGGGATTTCGGTGATGGAAGAATAAACGTTCATCTGATCGATTTTTTTGATCCGCTGATGCACAGGAAAAACCGTATGTCCTTTCTTTAGTAAAAAGACAACCGCTTGATAAGAGTATCGTTCAGGTTTATCGGATGCACCCAAAACTGCAACATTCATATGGCATTGAGGTTTGAGCGGGTCAAATCGTTTGATCAGATTTTAAGAATGCCGCATGATCCAGGCTCTTTGTTCTGCAATTAACCTGCGGTCCTCCCAGCGAAAGAAAATCCGCTTTGCGGGATCTTTGTCATATTCCAGTTCAATATGCGGTTCAACTTGTATTGGTTTAAACAAGCGAAGCTCATAGTGCGATTCTTTGATGAGCGCATCCTTAAATGAGTCGGGATTATCTGGATAAAAAATCAGGGAGCACACTCGGTCGTTAAAAAAAATAAGCGATAACAACCCGGTGTGATTCAAATACACATAGCCAGCCACCTCCAGTGTATACAGCTCATATGGTGGCTTTTCGGTGCCATCGGATAGGGTTTGTGACACGCCTTTGAAATCACCGTATTCATATTTTAAGTCGGTTGAGACATTTTCCACAGATGTGTAACTGCGGAAGTTCTCCATCATGGGATAACCAAATTTAATTTTATTATAACTAGGTTCAATAAATAAAGCATAGGCGATCCAAGAATCCGGATTTTCGATCGCATAGAAGATCATCGCCGGTACAAGCAAAAGCAAGGAAACGATAATCCACTGGACTTTACTATTTTTTATCATGGGCGGCGGTATGTCGGCGATTAGACAGAACGGATATGCTGGATGAAGTTTTCATTTAAATGATTTAACCTTTAATAACATATTCAAGGCTTCTTTATCTTTGGGTTCTGATATAGAATTTAAAGGAAGATAAATAAATTGGATTTTGGAGTAAAAAAAAAGATAATACATTTTTTGTTTGATACAGCGCTTGATATAATCAAACTTTATTTTGATGCTGCTGCCATCCTTGAAATTGCTGGTGATGAAATCAGGATCCAACTCACATGTACGAGGAGCAAATAAAATCGCATCGGACTTTTGGTTCGATTGGATCCAGGAGATGGAAATAAGATATATAAAGTAAACCGTGCAAAGGAGGATAAACAAAAGTAATGCGGAAAAAAATCCCGCGTCAATTCCCAGGCTACAAAAAAGCAATAAAAAAATGAACACAAACCATCTCTGTCTCAATGTCAGACCAATCAGGATCATAAAATAATCGCTTTTAGCCAAATAAAATTCGTTCGTTTTGATTCGCATGATTTATTTTTATTATCCGGCTCGTAATTGTGATAGATGTTTAATACGTTTTAGCATATTCGGATGAGTGCTAAATGCTTCCATCAGATAATCACTAAACGTCAGATTAATTTCACGGCTTTTAAGTAGCGCCATTTCAGAGGCGTCAATGGTGCCGCTTCGATCCAAGTCCAGCTGGCTAAGTTCTCGAATTTCTAACTTTGCCCTTGAAGGATCATTGGCAAAAAAAGCCTTGCATCCTTCGACTTCTCTTAATGAGTTTCGATCCAGTTTTGCCGAGCCGTACACGAGTTTATACAAAGCAGACGCCAGGGCTGATGGATTGTTACCGATATCCACTGAACCTTTATCCGCGTAATATTCTCGAATACGAGAGGCATAAAGAACCAAGAGATTGGTGATAAAATAAAAAATAAAAGCAATCGCCCCGATCAAAAATGTGTTATTGCCTCGCTCTTCTCTTCGATTGTAACCATCATTTCCATAAAACATAAAATGCCAGGCCAAACGATACAATAACATCGGAAGAACAGAAAGCAATGTAATGGTGACCACATCGCGATTTTTAATATGCGTTAATTCATGTCCTAACACGGCTTGTAACTCTTCCGAGCTTAACAAGTTCAAAATTCCCTGACTTACACAAACTCTTCCATCTCCCATGGAACGTCCAAAGGCAAAGGCGTTTGGAATAGCTACGTCTGCAATTGCGATTTTAGGCATAGGGATTTGGGCCTTTCGGGCAAGATCTTCGACCATATCAAACAATTGAGGCGCGTCCTTGCTTTGAATATATCTCACACGCATGGTCCATTCAATCATCTTGGGCCCCAGCATATATTGAATAAACATGAAGAATAAGGAAATAAAAAGGAAGAAATAAAAATTATCCAGCCCCATCGCTGTCCCCAAAACGACAACAACCGCATAGATAATTCCAAAAAAGACAGTCACTAACAGCGTCATTCTTACTTGAAGCGGAACCATTATTCGGTCATCTCCATTGTTTATAAATTTTCATTCCACCGCTTATATGCATGGTGGCTGCAACTATTATATCAAAATTTCTTGAAATTTTTAGTTTGGTTTACAGATTTATTACCTCGATAGAAAAGTGATCGGAAGTTACATTCCCAAGGTTGGAATATTCCAGATGTCTTTGGCGTATTCTCGAATGGTTCGATCACTAGAAAATTTGCCAGATTTAGCGACATTGAGAATTGATTTTTGGGTCCATTGGGCTTTGTCGAGATAGGACTGGGAAACTAATGCTTGGGTTTTGCAATAGGAATCGAAATCAGAGCAGACTAAAAACGGATCATGCTCAGTGAGTGACTGAAATATAGGCAAAAATAAACCCGGTTCTGACGGCGAAAAGAAATTCGACTGGATCAGATGGAAAATTTCGCGTAAGACTGGATTATTATTGATGTATTCTTTCGGAGAATATCCCTGTTTTTTTTGGCTTCGACTTCTTCCGTCCTCAAACCGAAGATGAACATGTTTTCGTTGCCGACGGCTTCCGCGATTTCAATATTCGCTCCATCTAACGTTCCGATCGTTAATGCACCGTTAAGCATGAATTTCATATTTCCTGTTCCAGAAGCTTCAGTCCCGGCCGTTGAAATCTGTTCGGATAATTCACTGGCAGGAAAAATTTTTTCGGCAAGTGAAACCCGATAGTTTTCCATAAAGATCACTTTAAGTCGGTCTTTCACTCCTTTATCATGATTGATCACATCCGCGATGCTGTTAATAAATTTAATAATCAACTTTGCAATAAAATAACCCGGAGCAGCCTTACCCGCGAGAATAAATGTCCGCTGGATTTGGAATTTCTGGGGATCGTGCTTCAGTTTCAAATACTCTGCGATAATAAATAAACTGAATAAAAGTTGCCGTTTATACTCATGAATGCGCTTAATTTGAACATCAAAGAGCGATTCGGGATTAACGACGATCTGCATGGTTTTTTCGATATAGTTGGCTAAAAACATTTTGTTTTGCATTTTCACGTCTTGCCATTGCTTGACGAAATCGCTTTTCTTCGCATAGGCGGTGAGTTTTTCAAGATAATCCAGATTTTTAATCCATTCATTGCCGATTGTATCTGAAACCAGTTTTGAAAGCCGCGTATTCGCTTTTAAAAGCCATCGCCTTTGAGTAATCCCGTTCGTTTTATTGTTAAACTTGCCTGGCTCATATTCATAAAAATCTTTAAAGAGGTTTATTTTGAGGAGATTGGAGTGTAAAACAGAAACGCCGTTAATGGAAAAACTGCCAACGATGCACAGATGCGCCATGCGGATTCGTTTGGGATTTCCCTCTTCGATGAGCGACATCCGGCTCAGGCGTTCATTATCGCCCGGGAAATAGTTCGCTACTTCTTTTAAGAAACGAAAATTAATTTCATAAACGATTTGTAAATGTCTGGGCAAGACTTTTTCAAATAGCGGAACGGTCCAGCATTCCAGGGCCTCAGGCATCAGCGTGTGGTTTGTGTAGGCAAATGTTTTGGTGACAATGTTCCAGGCGGCTTCCCATTCTAACTGTTCCATATCAACCAGAATCCGCATGAGTTCAACAATCGCCAGGGCCGGGTGAGTGTCGTTCAATTGAATGACCGCCTTTTTGGGCAGATCCGTCAGATTCGTGTTTTCGGCCTTGAACCGTCGGATAATATCCGCGATCGCGGCTGCGGTGAAAAAATATTCTTGTTTAAGACGTAATTCTCTTCCCTGGCTGACCCCGTCGTTGGGATACAGCACTTTCGAAATATTTTCGGAGAACATTTTTTGATAGACAGCTTTTTCATAGTCTCCATCATTGAAATATTCAAAATCAAATTCTTCACTGCTTCGCGCAGACCATAACCTCAAGGTGTTCACGATATCATTGCAGTATCCGGGGATGGGGATGTCATAAGGCATCGCTAAAATATTTTGTGTGTCAACCCAGGCGATGCAGGGCTTTCCATTGCGGTCCTGATAATTTTGAGTACGACCGTAAAAATGGACCGCCAGGGCGTATTCCGGCCGCGCGAATTCCCAAGGATTTTTCAGTTTCAGCCATTCGTCCGGTTTTTCGAGTTGATAACCGTTTTGTATTTTTTGGTTAAAAATCCCATAATCATACCGGATGCCATAACCATGCGCAGGAATTCCCAGCGTTGCCATTGAATCGAGAAAGCACGCCGCTAAACGACCTAACCCGCCGTTGCCTAACCCCGCGTCCACTTCTTGTTCCCTGAGCTCATCTAATTCTAAACCTAAATCATCCAATGCGTCCTTAGATTCTTTCTCGCATCCCAGATTAATAATATTGTTTCCCAATAATCGTCCGATAAGGAATTCCATGGATAAATAATAGACGCGCTTTTTGTTCTTCCGATGGTATTCCTGCTGGGTCACAATCCAGCGTTCCACCAGACGGTCACGAAGGGCAATCGATAATGCCAGAAAATTATCGTAGGCCGTGGCTGTATATTGATCTTTGGCCAACGTATACTCGCGATTGACTTGAAAGGATAGTCGAATACCATCTTTCGTCATATCTTTATGGATCGGTGTCCACTGCAAATCGACTTTTTTATCTGGCATCTTCTAAACTCCTTTATATCCCTCTCTTCGACTCTGAATTCTTAGAAGTTTATTAAAGCACAATTTACACAGTATTTTGCGAATTTTTCATATTTTTTCAGTAAATCCTTGGGGGGGCCTTGCGATTACAGTTTACTTTGTAAGCTTGTATTTTTGGCGTTGGCGATACAATCGTTCAAAGAGACACCTCCCCAATAATTTGCAGCAATATAAATATTTTTTAAACGATTCATCTCTTTTTGAATCACCCGGAACGCAGACAAATACGTAGAATCATATTGAGGAATGGCCTTAGGCCAAACCTTGATGAGCTGATCAATCGGATTATTCAAAGTTCCAAAAATCAATTGGATTTCTTCCTGCGCTATGGCAATGAGTTCTGGTTCTGATTTTTTTAGAATCTCCGGGTGACAAACACCTCCGATCATGACCCGTAATAGCACATAATCCTGTTCAGTTCTGTTAGGGAAGATTAAGCTCTCAAAAACAACGCCCAGGATTTCCTTGCTCTGCCAGGACGGGACTAAATATCCAAAACCGGACGGCTTTAATTTAAGATCACTTTTTTTATAGACTAAACCTGCCACGGCAATGGGAGCGTAATATATTTGTTCCAGTTGCGTGGAAAGATTCCGGTTTAAATTTTTTGTGATCTGCGCGGCCGAATAAGCCGGGACGGTCAAGAATATTTCGTCAGCAGCATATGATTGCAGATTGGTCTCAACGATGAATCGCTGATCATGCGCGATGATGTTTGAAACACTCTCTTTTGTTTGAATATATTCCCAATATCTTCCATGAATGGTTTGAATTAACTGCGACATTCCGTTTTTCAATGATTTCAATTCTCCATTGATCATGGAGGAGGATTTTTTATGATGTGTATCTGGCTTTTTTTTTAGAAGCAGGCCTTTAATGAGCGAGCCATGTTTTTGTTCGAGTTCGTTCAGGGACGGAAAAGCGAGTCTAAGATTCAGCTGATGAATATCCCCGGCATAAATTCCGTTGACCATCGGATCAAAAAAGATTTTAGCGCATCCTTCGCCAAATCGCCTGGAACCGAAATCATAAACAGTTTCATCGGGATGCCCTCCTGGCGCAACAACGACCTCCCCCAAGATCCGCACCTTCTGACGGATGGATAACGGTTTAAAAGATAAAAAACTCTGGAAATCGCTGGGAAATGCATGGAGTTGATGATCGATGGCAATGAATCGCTTCTGGGAATCCGGATTCGCGCTGATGACATCGTTATTGAGATTCAATTCTTCAATGAGGTTTCGAATGCTTTGTTTGGAATCCAGAAATCCATTCGGTCCGGTTTCAAATATCAAACCGTTACGATGAATGGTTTTGATCGTTCCCCCGATTTCAGGATTTCTTTCAATGAGCCGGATTTGAATATCGCTGCGATCACTGTAGCGTTGACGCAGATAATGTAAAAGACTCAATCCGCTGATTCCGCCACCGATAATGATGATCTTCTTGTTCATAGTAAACCTTGGAATTGTTTAAGCGTAAGTTGAATCAGGCAGAGTTGGTCCAGGGGAATTGATGGACTTGCTCAATGAGGAATTTGAGTTTTTCAACAGAAGTGTCAGGCAAAACCCCGTGGCTAAGGTTAAAAATATATTTTTGATGATGCCTAGCCCCCTGCAGGACTTTTTGGAGTTCCTGTTTAAGCATTCGTTTATCGGCATATAAAAGCAGATTGAAAAGATTTCCCTGAACGCCTAAACGTGTTTTCTCCAAGATCGGATCCTGCCCCAGGACAACTTCATGGCAGAGACTTAAAAAATGTGCCTCGGATTTTTCCATAAGCGCTAAAAGGTGTTGCGAACCACGCAAATAATAAATGGATGGCAATTTAACCTGCGTAAAAATTTTTTGGACATACGGTAGAATAAAATTTTGATAATCGCTTGCTTTCAAAATGCCCGCCCAGGTATCGAACAATTGAAAGACCTGGATCCCGGCCTGCTGTTGCAGTTTAAGATAGCGGATCGTATTTTCCGTTAAAATTGTCATCATCTTGTGAAAAGAGGACGGTTTCGTATAGAGGAATCGAAAAGTTTTATTGAAATGAATGGATGATCCTCCTTCGATCAAATAGCACAATACGGTAAACGGGGCACCCGCAAAACCTATGAGCGGGAGATGGTCAGGGATTTGCTGTTTGATTTTATGAATCGTTTGGGAGACAGAATCCAGATTATCAAAATTATGGATTTTTTTTAAATCTGATTCCTTTTGAATAGGCGATGCAATCACCGGCCCCAATTGATCGGAAAAAGTTATCTTGAATCCCATCCGCGATGGTAACGTTAGAATATCCGCGAATAAAATAAGCGCGTCGACTTCCAGAGACTTGAGCGGCAGACAGGTGATCTTCGCGGCTAAATCTGGATTGCCGAACATCTCTTCCAGTCGGTGCTTTTCCTTGATTTTGCGATAAGCCGGCAAATAGCGTCCGGCCTGCCGCATGAACCAGACCGGAACCGTTTTATTGGTTCCCGTGAACGCCTGTAATAAAATGGATGTTTTAGAACTCATTTTGGGATCAAAGATTAAATTGTTTTTGAAAAACGGTGCTGGCTTTTGGCTTTCTGCAGGTATTGATCGAATCCCATACAGATATTACGGATGAAGATTTTGCCTAGTTCCGAGGCCTTCAGTTTGTCTTGATCGACATATAACAAACGATCCCTGAGGCAATTGGCAATATGTATTTCTTCCGAGGTAAAATATTCATCGAAATTTAAATGAAACCGATCCGTAAATTGTTTTTTATCAATTTCCAATCGGCACATTAGATGGCTAATGACCCATCGTCGCATTTCATCATCACTGGAAAGAACTTTGCCACGTTCAATAGGCAATTCATTTTGATCAAGCGCTTTATAATATTCCGGTAAGGTTTTATGATTCTGAATATACGTGTTCTCCAAAAATCCAATGGACGAAACCCCAAAACCAATATACTCATCCGCCGGCTTGACGGTATAGCCCATAAAATTGCGGTACAGCTTCCCTTCGACAAATGCCTTCGCCATTTCATCGGTTTGAAGGGCAAAATGGTCCATGGCGATGGACAGATAACCAGCCTCAATCAATTGTTCTCTGGCTTGCAGGAAGATTTCTAATTTTTCATTATTGCTTGGAAAGGTGTCTGCCGGCATTTTCGTCTGATGTTTTTTCAACCACGGAACATAAGCGAAACTATAAAGCGCGATGCGGTCTGGGTGCAGTGCGATCGTTTGGTCGATTGTTTGTTCAAAACTTTTTCGGGTTTGGTGGGGAAGCCCATAAATCAAATCGTAGTTTATTGAATGGAATTTAAGCTCTCGAAGGAGTTGAGTAATTTCAGAAACGAGTTTGAAATCCTGAATACGGTTGACAGTTTTTTGAACAGCTGGATTAAAATCCTGGATCCCCATGGACAAGCGGTTAAACCCAAGCTGACGGAGTATTTGTAGTTTACTTGCGTTGATTGTCCGGGGATCGACCTCGATCGCAACTTCTCCGTCAAAATCGATTTTAAAGTTTTCCGCAATTTTATCGAACAGTTCGCTCATTTGATCTTCGGTCAAATACGTGGGAGTTCCACCGCCCCAATGCAATTGGCGGACTTCTCTCTTCTTGCCGATGACATCACGAATCAGATCGATTTCTTTAAAAAGAAACTTGAGATATTCATCGCCATGTTTCACATCGTTGGGCCGGATGGCGACGTTGCAGCCGCAGTAATAACAGAGTTGTTCGCAAAACGGGATATGGACATACAACGAAAGAGTTTTTTGGGTCTTTTCAAAATCTTTAAGCTTGGTCCGGTAAATCGCCGGCGTAACCGCCTGCGACCATTCCGGGGCTGTCGGATAGCTGGTATACCGTGGACCGGGGACGTCGAATTTCGAGATGATTTCTTTGGTGATGGTTAAACCCATGACGACATTCTATTATAAATCGATCTTAAAATGAAGGTTTTTCTACGAGGATCCTGTAAGATTTTTTTTAATCACTTTTAGCAAATAAGAGTTATCCACCTGAAGAAGGACTGGAAGAGAAATGGCGAGCGGCCTTGGCATATTCCCTATTCAAACGGGCGATATTGGCCACACTGATTGATTTTGGGCAAGCGGCTTCACATTCATATTCATTGGAACAATTGCCGAAGCCTTCCTGGTCCATTTGGTCCACCATCTTCAAAACACGGATTTCTCCCTCGGGTTGACCTTGGGGCAGGAGATTCAGATGACTGAGCTTGGCTGCGACAAACAACATGGCGGAGGCGTTCGGACAGGCAGCCACACAGGCCCCGCAACCGATACAAGCCGCCGCATCCATGGCGAGTTCAGAATTTTTTTTGGGGACTGGAATCGTATTGGCTTCAGGGGCCGAACCTGTTTTTGCTGAGATAAAGCCTCCGGCACTGATGATGCGATCGAACGACGTCCGATCAACCACCAAATCTTTGATGATCGGGAACCCCTGCGAGCGCCAAGGTTCGATCACCAGCGTTTCATGATCCTTAAAATGCCTCATGTGCAATTGGCAAAGAGTCGTTGCCCGCAGCGGCCCGTGCGCCTGACCGTTCACCACCGCCCCGCACATCCCGCAGATCCCTTCGCGGCAATCATGATCAAAGGCGATCGGATCTTTTCCCTCTTTGGTTAATCGTTCGTTGACGACATCGAGCAATTCCAGAAACGACATGGCCGTGTCGATGCCTTCGGCTTTGTAAATTTCGAACCGCCCCATCGAAGTTCTACCTTCTGGCGCCAGATTTTTAAAGTGAGATTGATTTTGTTGTGCATAGAATTTTTTTATCCTTTAATATCCTCCGTCAACGCCATCTCTACCTGCAATTCTTTACGCCCGCCCAAAAGCCGTGCGGCTTTTAAAAATTCTATAATTCATGGATAGGAAGCTCTTGATTATTATCGTAATAAAGCTTTGAATCCTGCTTGAGCAAAATGCTGATCGTGAGCGAGAACTTCCTCAATACCTTGTTCCCGCATAAACTTGTTCCATCTTCTGTTTGCCTAACCGATCAAACTCATACTTAAACTCAACCTGTCTATGATTGTTTTTCTTAGGTCCCATTGCGCTTGAGATAGACCCTGATCGCTTCGGTTATAATCCCACTGATACTTTCTTCCATCTTCTCGCTTAATAGCCGAACTTCTTTGATCAACCCGACTGGCAATTTCACCATCACCGCTTCTTTTTCCTCTGGCACTTGTAACGTCTTTCCAATCGCTGCCGCCTCTTGCACGTAACGATACGCCTGTGGTCTTGAGATCCCATACTTTTCTCTCATCCAGTCTATCGCCTTTTGACTCGATCGAAATCTCTTCACAAGCTTCACCGCTGCATTGATCCGCCTGACCCGCTCGGTTTCTGTGCTGCGTCGTCTCATAATTTGTAATTGTATATCTATTTATGAACATAACAAATTAATTCTCTGCTTTTTGCAAACAGCCAACATAAAAGATTCACTGCTGCAGCAACTGGTTCGGCTTTACCAGCGTTATACTTTGAACAATTTTTGACACGATGTCATCTTTGAGATGGAGCTCTCGATAATCCTTGGTCCAAATATAAACAAGACTGCCTCTTTCACCTCTTGTTGTATTAACAACGTAAAATGAAGGCAGTGATTGATTATTAAACTCAAGCGAATACTTATATGCCCTCAGACCTGAATTTAACTTTAGCTCAGATTTG
>JAHFFY010000068.1 GCA_023247705.1 Candidatus Omnitrophota bacterium
ACAGGCGCAGGTTCAGCCTTAACAGCGGATGGATTAACCGCATACACTTCATGCTGCATGACATAATATTCATGATCCACTTTTGGCAAGCCCTTTTTAGGCTCAACCAAAATTAGTCCATACATTCCGTTAGCGATATGATCCATGACGGGCGGAGCGGCGCAGTGATAAACATATAAACCCGGTTCAAGCATTTTAAACCAGGCAATGCTTTCTTCGCCCTTGATCGCCGTCGTCACAGGAGCACCTCCCCCAGGACCAGTTACGGCATGAAAATCAATGTTATGAGGCATATTCGCATCTGAACTGGTGTGATGCACTTCAATGGTGTCACCTTCCCTGACTCGAATAAAAGGGCCGGGGACATGTTCATTAAATGTCCAATACTCATATTTCATACCCGGTTTTATTTCGACAACATTTCTGCCGGAATGTAAATTGATCTCAACCAATGCCGGCTGTTTACGAATAATGGGCGGCGGAACTTCAGGGGCGATTGTCAAAATCGCTTTTTCTCTTAATTTAGGTAAATTAAGAGATTGTTTATGTTCTTCTTGAGAATAACCGACATTACTAAAAATAATTGTACTCAGCGCAACAACGATCCCTATTCCCATTTTTCTATTTTTACCAATACTGTCCATAATTTCTTCTCCATTCGTTATGTTTGATTTCAATTATTTAAACCAAAAAAATATAACTTACTGCCGCCCCTACAAACGACATTAATAAACCGTAAATAAGCAGCGTCCGAAATAACTTGATTTTATTTTCACTCTTAGCCGCATTGGCTAAACACAACGCTCCTAACGTCGATAAAGGACTAAGATCAACCACATGGGCGCCGAAATTAATCGACGAAACAAGAGCGACAGGATTTCCTCCGCCCATCTTTTCGATCAATCCTGGAACAAGAGGAATAAAAGTGGGCATCACAACTGCTGAAGAGCTGGAAAAAGATGAAACAATACCAACGACAAAGGCCAAAATCGCCGTCATGTATTGAGGATTAGATATTTTTGCCAGCCATGTTATTAATATTTCCATCCCTTCTCCTTTTTCAACCATATAAACCAACGTACTCACTCCACAGACCATCATAATAATATTCCATGGGATTGCCTTTATTTCTTCTTCGCCATGAGCGGCTTTGAGAAGCGTCAACCAAACAGCCAATCCTAAAGCCAGGAATCCGACATCCCATTTAAAAAACGAAACTCCTGCAATCAGAAAAATGATGGCGAATAAAGTAAGAATTTGTTTTTCATTGAAGGGTTGATGCGCATCGTTTTCCACTTCTCCGGAATATAATGAGGAGGGAGAAACCTTTTTTCTTAACAAAAAACAAAAAACGAAATAATTGATTATGGCCAGAGATGTTTGAAGCAGTAGCGACGGCAAATAAATTTCCGTCCACGGATCCATCGAAAGACCTTGCTTTGCAACCAGACTATTAGCAATGATTCCGGTAAAAGCAAACGGTGAAAAAGTACCAGCGTTGGCGCCATAAATCAACATGACCGTCATAAAAAAGGCGCCTAATCTTGTTTTATCTGCACTGGCCATCGCCACCGGCGCTAATAAGGCAACCGCGCCAATGTTTCCAGCTCCTAACGTCGATAAAACAAAAGCTAAAATAAAGAAAAGGATTGGTAAAAAAAGCACCTTACCTTTAACCATACGAATCAGGATGTTCGTTATTTTATTTAAGGTTCCGTTATGACCGGCTATGCCGAAAAGATAACTGACCGCCACCAAAACAATAAACATGGATACAGGAAATCCCGATGTCACTTCGACCGGATTCATGCCCAAGACAAAATATCCCAACACCCACGCCATCACCAGCGACAAAAGACCAATATTGACCCGCTGAAACGCGCTCATTAAAATAACGCCCAACAAAATAAGAATCGCTAAAGTAGCCGGTTGCATAAGAATCACCTTTTTATACGAGCAACAGCAACCTCATTCTCAGAAGATATTTTTCCTTGTTCAAAATCGGCAATATTTCTCAAGATTGTTTCCGCGATATTCTTTAAGGCGTTACGGGTAAAAAAAGCTTGGTGGCCGGTGATCAACACATTAGGGAAAGTGAGCAGCCGCGCAAAGACATCATCCTGAATAACCTGTCCGGTGTGGTCTTCAAAGAATAAGCTTTCTTCCTCCTCATAAACGTCCAAACCCAGATATCCAATTTTCCCTTTTTTGAGACCTTCAATCAGACAGATTGAGTCGATCAGACCTCCGCGGCTGGTATTAATCAGCATCACCCCGTCTTTCATTTGCGCCAATGCCTTCTGGTCAATCAGATGATGCGTTTCTTTGGTCAACGGTAGATGCAAAGAAATAATATCGCTCATCTTAAATAATTCTTCCTTTGTCACATAACGCACGCCCAAAGCCTCGCATGCCGGATTTCGAATCACGTCATAAGTTAGAACTTCTGTTCCAAAACCTTTCATGATTGACGCCATAGCCAATCCGATCTTGCCGGTGCCTAAAATTCCAACGGTCTTTCCATGAATTTCAAAACCCAAGAGGCCTTCCAAAGAAAAATTGCCGTTGTGAATGCGATTGTGAGCCCGATAAATCTTTCGATTGAGCGCCAGAATAAGCGCAACCGCATGTTCCGCGACGCCATAAGGAGAATAAGCGGGCACGCGCACCACGGTTAAGTTCAAATCTTGGGCAGCGGACAAATCAACATTATTAAAACCGGCGCATCTTAAGGCAATCAACCTTGTTCCACCTTCGGCCAATTGCGTTAAAACGTCGCGATCAAACCGGTCGCTGACAAATCCGCAAACCGCTTCAAAGCCAAACCCGAGTTTGCAAGTTTCCGGATTTAAGGCAATATCGAAAAATTTGAGTTCATGATGAAAACTTTGATTGGCTTGTTCCAAAAACATTCGATCATAGGACTTTGTATTAAAGACAGCCACTTTCATTGAATTATTCCTTTCTTAATGAAACCCATGTTTATGACGATGGTGTGGCTTATCAATGTGTGAATTTTTGTCAACGATGAGAATAATTAAGGACCCGATGATGAGCGCCATGGTGAGCAGATTGATCAAATATTCACTGGTACTTTCAGAATTGATGGTCATTCCAGCCAACGGTAAAATACCAATGATTAAATATTTCATGTCGTCCCCCTTTCCATCCGACTTGTATTAATGAGACGAAGAGGCAAACTGAGACTGCACTATTTTTTCAGCCTCAAACCAGTCATCCCAGTCCCGTCCCGAGCGACAGCCTCGACTTTCATATAGTTCATAAGCCTTTTTCGTAATTTCTCCTTTTAACTCTTTAGTGCAGGCAAAATGATGCCCTTCGGGCTTAAGATCTTCCTTTGTCTCGTGAACAATGGTTTTATATCTCGATTTATCTTTGGTCATTTTACCGCTCCTTTCTTAATAAGTCATGGCTTCGATTTTTTGCAGAATCGTTTCTTGTGATTTTATTCTTTTAATCACTGTATCGCCAATCAGTATTGCCGCATCCTCATAAGAAACCTTATCGGTGTTGACAATGAGATCATAAAGAAGCGGATCGTCGATATTCTGATCGAAATAGGTCTTTAAATATTGGGCGCGGCCCAGATCTTCATTTTTGATAAAAATTTCAGCTGCTTTGTTATCAAGCTTGTAATATTCTTTGATATGTTCTTTACGTTTTCCAAAAGACCCTACCAACCGGACATGAATTCCCCCTTTAATATCCCGCGTAATAATTGGCGCTCCGCGACCCACTAGGATGACACGACCCATCCTTGCCAATCGTAAAATAGTCTCGGTAGTGCGCTTGACCAAGGTTGATTGCGGAGGATGAATTCCAAACAAATTTTCGATCATATCGTCGATCTCAGAAATTTTTGCTTCTTTCATGTAAGGAAGTATTCTTTCGGAAAGTTTATGTTCGTTCACAACGACATCGACCAGATTTTTGTCAAAAACAGTCCAATGCACCATGCCCGGCAATTGTTTGTCCAGATAAGCGGCGAGTTTCTCTCCGATTGTGATGCCGCCCGCTCCGGCCTGACGGGAAATGGTTACAAATCCCCGCACCGGCTTTTCTTTCCGATCCACCCGGCATTGAGAGGCAATGTAACTGTAAATTTTCGAAGAAGAATTCATGGTTCACTCCTTTGCATGAAGATAGTGAAAAAGTGGTTCAGGTTCTTCTTGAATTGGATTTATTTGCGTCAATTGCGGACCCGCAATGAAAGCAAGTTCTTTCCCTCGTGCGGTGTCCATAAACTTTTTAAAATTTTCGATAAACATATTGGCTAATTTCAAGAGGCTTTGGTCATAAGCGTTTTTATCTTTCCAAGCCCAGCGTGGATCGAGAATATTCGCATCAACTCCGTCAACCCATTCCGGAATGGAAAGGCCAAAGACCGGCATAGACTTCCAAATCGTTTCTTCGATTGAACCATCTAAAATGGCATCAATGATGGCTCGCGTCTGTTTAAGATCAATCCTTTCTCCAACACCATACGCCCCTTTGATCCACCCAGTGTTAACTAAATAGACGTTGGCGTTGTGCCTCTCCATCTTTTCTCCCAGAATATCCGCGTATCTCGTCGGATGAAGCAGCAGAAACGGCTGCCCAAAACATGCGGAAAAAGCGGCTTTTGGTTCGACGATTCCCAATTCTGTTCCAGCCACCTTGGCTGTATATCCGCTTAAATAATGATACATGGCCTGAGATCTGTTCAATTTCGAAACGGGAGGCAGGACTCCAAAAGCATCGCAGGTTAAGAAAATAATTCTTGAAGGATGTCCTCCTCGAGATACGGGGCGGACAATGTTTTTGATATGTTCGATGGGATAAGAAACCCGCGTATTTTCGGTTTTCTTTTTGGATGCAAAATCAACATGGCCTTGGGCATCCACATCGACATTTTCCAACAGCGCGTTACGACGAATCGCACTGTAAATATCGGGTTCCTTTTCCTTCGAAAGATTGATACATTTAGCATAACAACCGCCTTCGAGATTAAACACGCCATCGTCATCCCAGCCATGCTCATCGTCTCCGATCAAATAACGTTTGGGATCGGCCGAAAGAGTCGTCTTACCGGTTCCAGACAGACCAAAAAATAAAGCGGTGTCGCCTTTTTCACCGACATTGGCCGAGCAATGAAACGAGCCAATGCCTTTTAAAGGCAGTAAATAATTCATAACCGAGAACATTCCCTTTTTGATTTCTCCCCCATACCATGTCCCGCCGATAATCGTCGTGCGTTCTTTCAAATGAAAAGCGATAAACACTTCCGAACGCAATCCTAATTTTTTGTAATCGGCGCAGGTCGCTTTACAGGCATGAAGGATATTCCAGTCCGGGGAAAAAACTTTCAACTCATTCTGGGTCGGACGAATAAACATATTCTTAAAGAAGTGGGCCACCCAGGCGATTTCCGTAACCAATTGTACGGACAACCGCTCTCCGGCAATCGCTCCGCTGTAACCATCCATCACGTACAGGCTTTTTCCATTCAACTGACGGATGGCGATTTTCTTTAGCTCCTGCCATGTTTCTTCGGAAAGCGGCTGATTATCGGAGCCGCCCGGCGCGGCCCACCAGATGTTTTGCTTCGAATTTTCTTCCACGACGATATACTTATCTTTGGGAGAACGCCCGGTGAACCGTCCGGTATCCACCGCAACAGCTCCCGAGTCCGTCACAACACCGCGTTCCAATACTTCCAAAGCCGGATCAGTTTCATGCCGGAATAACTCATCGTAAGAAGGATTCCAAAAAACTTTTTTAAAATCGGTTATTCCAATTTTGTCTAAATGTAAGCCGTACATGACGTCCCCCCTTTTGATTAGTCCTGATAAAGATCGCAATAAGTGCCTTTATAACTCAATGAAGTCTCATTTTTATGACCGTTACCGCACACCAGAAGTTCATCGCCGGATTTCTCAGCCTTGACCAAACCTTCCCTGATGAGCGAACCCAAGCTTAAAAGAATCATGTCCTCCGGTTGATCAAGATAGAAAGCAAGGTCTTTGACTGTTAACGGTTCATGGATATCTTCAAACAGATTGAGAATTCCACCAGCTATAATTCCGAGTTGGGTGATCATGGCTTCGTCTCCTTTCTTACATCTTTAATATATATTTTTTGGAATCAAATATGAATGGGGACATGTGCCTCTCTATATAGGTATAACTACCTACCTTGATCAATACCGATGACGCAAACTTGCCCAAGGCTCACCTTCAGCCAGTTCCTCCAGACGCTGAAACAACCGCGCGTTTTCTAACGCAATTCCAACCGCCCTGGCCATGACGCAGAGCATTTTCAAATCCAGGTCGGTAAATACCTTCGCAGAGCCATCGAATTTGTCTGCCACATTAATAATGCCCAACAAGCGCGGTCCAAACATGACAGGCACGCTCATAAATGACCGCGTCGTATAATAAAGGCGGTTGGAATGTTGAAAATGTTTATCGTATTCGATGTTTAGAACCAATGTCGGTTCACGTTTTTGCGCCACGATTCCAGCAATTGATTCGCCCATTTTTATCCGCGTATTGCGAATCGTCGATTCCTCCAATCCGTGGGCAGCGAGAATGCAAAGATCCTCTTTCTGCTGGTCATAAAGCATCAAAGAACATTTCTGCGCCTTGAGAATACCGGCAATCTGCTCGACCGAAAATTTACCAAGCTGTTCGACATCATGAACAATCCCTTCCACGCCGATGATGCGATTGGCTTCGTCTTTAACCCAGTTGCTGGTGACCGATAAAAACACAATCGAACCATCTTTACGTTTATTACGCACTTCGTAATCGCGGACAAAGCCCGTCTTTTCCATCACTTTCAGGAAAGCCTTGCGATCTTCAGGATTGGCATATAATTCTTTCGCCAAATTTTTTCCCAGAAGATCTTCTTTGTGGGAATAACCCAGAATGGCTATAAATGCCGAATTGACATAGATCAAATTTCCTTGATCGTCCGCGATATAAACCCCGGCGCGATTTTCTTCGATAAACTGACGAAACACCTTGTCGGTTTCCAAAAAAAGCAAGCTGTAAAATTTTGTTTGGGTTAATAGGCTGTTCATTTGAGCCTCCTTGTTGAAAGAAATGTTATCCTGCAATTTGATTTTTCCCCCGTTTCTTTGCGTCGTATAAATGACTATCGGCCCTTCGAATAAGATCGTATCTTTCACTATTGGCAGAACATTGAGCCGCGCCAATACTGACCGTGACTTGACGCTTGAGAAGCAGTTGTGAAACTTTTTCGCGGATTTTCTCGGCCACAAGTTTAGCCTGGACTAAATCTGTTTCCGGCAAAATCACGGCAAATTCATCCCCTCCGTAACGACAAACCAAATCCGCCGTCCGTACGTTTTTTTTGATGACTTCCGCAATCGTCTTAAGCAGTTGATCTCCTTCCAGATGACCGAAGGTATCGTTGTAGGCTTTTAATTGATCTATATCGATCATCAAAAACGAAAGGTTTCTTCCATAACGTTTGGCGCGCACGATCTCGGCGTCTAAAGTTTGGGTCAGATAACGATGGTTGTAAATTCCCGTCGCGGAATCGGTGACGGTTAAGTATGTCAATTGCCGGTATAATTTGGCATTCTCAATGGCAATTCTTACCTGACGGACAATCATACATAGAATTTTTAAATCCAAATCGGTAAAGTGATCGCCCTCTTTCCCTTTTTTATGGGAAACATTTATGATCCCCAGTAAATGATCTTTTAGCTCGATAGGAACACTCAAGAAAATCTTGCTTTGATGAACGGTTCCATCGATCTTTTTCTGTACAAACAAAGGGGACTCTGTTTTGTGATAGCGTTCGATCAAACGGTGCCAATCGTCTCCGACCTTTAGAAAATTTTCAGCAAAGACTTGAGATTCATCGATTCCAAGATGACCCTTAATGCACAGCTCTTTTGATTCGTGATCGATAAACATAAGCGTGCATTTCTCCGCCTCCAAAACCTCACAAGTTTTCTTGACCACGAAATCGATCAATTTGTTCAGATCGAGAATGCTGTGTAAGCCCGCCTCAATACCCAAAACCTGTTCCAGTTTCTTTTTTTCATGCTTTATTCTTTCCTCGGCCGTGATGCGTTCCGTAATGTCTTTCCAGACCGAAACAAAACAAACGATTTCTCCATTCTCTTCATGAACAGGTGAAATGGTTTGATCGGCGTAGTAAATCTCTCCATTCTTCTTTTTGTTTGTCGTCGTTGCCCGAAAAACTTTGCCAGACAGAATGGTTTTCCAAAGTTTCTGATAATAGGCAGCATCATGTTGTCCCGAACGAAGGATCTTCGGCGTTTTCCCGATGGATTCATTGCTGCTATAGCCGGTCGTTGCTTCGAAAGCCGGATTGACATATTCGATGATGCCCTTGCTATCAGTAATCATGACGTTATCCGCAATTCTTTTTAGGGCTGTCGAAAGCATTTTGATCGTTTGTTCGGTTTGTTGAATCATACGCACCCCTTATTTCCCATTATTTTTCCTTTTTGATTCCAGACATCTTTTGATAGCCGGGACTAAACGCTCGTTGAATTCGCTTTTTCCAATGAAATCTATTGCCTGAATTTCCTGTGCCATATCTTTAAAAACTTTAACCTCGAACATCGTTAAAATAATCACATCGCAGTTGGGATGATCTCCTTTAATGTGTTTGGTGGCCTCGAAACCACTTGAATGAGGAAGATTGATATCCATGAGAACTATGTCCGGCCGGATGCAAGCGGCTTTGGCCACGCCCATTTCTCCGGTGCTGGCCTCAAAAATCTCAACAGCAAGCGCATGTTTCTCCAAATATTCTTTAAGCATGACTCTGAAATTATCGCTATCATCAACAATCAAAATTTTATTAAGTTTCATGTCGCTAATCTCCGATCCTTCGCGTCCAATTTCCGTTCAAAATTGATGATTCATTGTTAAGTCATTTTGTTATCCGTCTTCCTTCGGACGGGTTTCTTATTTGATCAACTGGGATCTGATGCATTAAAGTTTCTTTCTTATAAACGGCTTTTTCGCGATTTATTTTCCCTTTACGGGTCAGAACCGAATTTTGACTGCGTCGTTTTTTAATCATTTTTATTTCCTCATTCTCTCTCGTCTTTTTTAAAATTTGGGCGGTTCAAACGTTAAATCGAGAACCGTCGGATGAACCAATCGTTCGAAATCCTTATACTTCATCACAATCAATTCTCTGTGATTCCCCGCATTGAAAGCAATTTCTTTGTCTTCGGTCAATCTTTTTGCAACATAAACATCCATCGAATACAAATTGCCAAAAGGCGGCATAGCGCCAATCTCGCAATCAGCGAATTTCCTTTTAAATTCATCTTCTCTGGCAAGCCTTACATCATCACTTTCTGTAATATCCTCCAAAAAGCCGATATTAACCTTATATGAAGCCGGTAGCACCACCATGGCCATTTCTCTGTCCATTTCGACAATAACTGTTTTAGCCATTTCTTTACCGGAAATATGTGCGTTTTGAGCAATTTCCTGCGCCGTATAAG
>JAHFFY010000015.1 GCA_023247705.1 Candidatus Omnitrophota bacterium
TGCGATTTGCAGTTTTTGTTGGCTGGTCCATTTACGTTTTTGCATTGAATAAGCCTCCTTGTTTTGGTGCCTTATTCTAACTTAAAACCCTGTTTCTGTTAATGGGGAGCAGTATATGACGGGCCGATAGCTCAGTTTGGGAGAGCGCCTGGTTCGCAATCAGGAGGCCGGGGGTTCGATCCCCCCTCGGTCCATTTTAAGAATTTAATTCTAACCCTTACAAATAAGTTAATCCGGTCATCATTCAGATAATTTGATTATGCATCGTTTTTATTGCCCTGATGTGAAATTAGAGATCGATCAAATCGTTTCCATTCTCGAGAAAGAAGAGATTCATCATCTCAAAAGTGTTCTGCGGTTAAAAGAGCAAGATCAGATCAGCATTTTTAACCGTCAAGGTGAAGAAGCGGTTGGGACGATTAGATTGATCAAAGATAAACAGGTCGCGGTGAGAGTCGATTATCTCCAATCGAATGCTCGATTTAAACCCGTGGTTTCCATAACCATGGCCTGTGCGATTCCCAAAAAAGCGAAATTTGATTTTATTGTCGAAAAGTGTACGGAATTGGGCGTTATGGAGATTTTTCCCCTCCTGACCCAGCGCGGAGATGTTTCGGTGAAGCCGTTACAATTCGAGAAAAAATTGAAACGTTATCATGCCATCGCCGTCAACGCGAGCAAACAATGTGGACGAAGAGATGTTCCGGTCGTCCACCCGGTCATTCATTTCTCGGATTTTTTCAAATCAAATCCAAAACCTGACAGCCTGAAACTGATCCCGTATCTAGGTTCACGAGAACAGCGTAAAAGCCTCTGGGAGGTATTTCCGCTGGTTAAGAACGAGATCGTATTTTTAATCGGGCCTGAAGGCGATTTTTCTCCTGTCGAAATCGATCTGGCGATCAAATCCGGTTGTGTCCCGATTTCTCTGGGAGATCTCATCCTGAAAGTGGACACTGCCGCCATTTCGGTTGTCGCCTGCGCGAATTCTTATTTTTTTCATCAAAAGTGAAGTGATCATGAGGTGCCAGAGTTGTCGGAAAGTTTAATCAAGATCGGGGAGAACACCCGCGAACAAATCTTTGTGATTTTTCTTTTTTGCTTCGCCTTAATATTACGCCTGCTTTACACAGTCTTCTTGAGACGCCATTATCTTTTTTATGATGATCCTGCTGGAGACGTTCTATATTACCAAAAATGGGCACAGGAAATCGCACATGGCCATTGGGTTGGGAACAAAGTCTTTTGGGGCTTGCCGCTTTATCCGTATTTTCTGGCTGTCCTGGAACGGCTGACGTTCCATAACCTTGAGTTGATCCGCTTTATTCATCTGGCCCTTGGCTCTTTGAATTGTGTCCTGGTTTATTATATTGCCGAGCGAATTTTTTTAAGGAAAGTAGCGATCGGGGCGTCTCTTTTAATGGCCACCAATTTTGTTTTAATTTACTATGATTGGCTGTTGATGCCTGTGACGTTGACGATCACGTTAAGTTGTATTGTGATTTTGGTTTTATCGCAATCGAATTCGTCATTAAGCAAGCGGGAATGGTTTTTATTAGGTCTCTTAATCGGTCTGGGAAGTTTGCTGGATGGAAAATTTATTATTTTTTTTCTGCTTTTTTTGATCATCTCGTTAAATCGGTGTTTCCAAAAGGCCATGACAGCCCAACAATTCCTTTCTTTTTTTCTGGGATGCGTGATTGTCTTATCCGTTGTTGCCGTTCGTAATCGAATCGTGGGGGGAAGTTGGGTCTTGGTCAGCGCCCAAACAGGATTGAGTTTTTATTCCGGGAACAAAAAGGCCGCGGATGGAATCTTTGATAACGAGCAGCTGATCCGTCCAAATCATGGGGGACAGGATGAGGATCAACAAATTATTGCAGAGCAGACATTAAAAAGAAAACTAACCCCTGCCGAGGTCTCCAATTTCTGGAAGGACAAGGCGTTTCAATTTATCAAGGAGTCTCCTGGGGATTATATAAAACTGCTCTTCCGGAAATTGTATCTTTTTGGCGTTGAAACCGAGGAGGCGGATGACATTGATTTACTTTTACAACAGGATTGGAAACAGAGATTCGATTTTAACCCGTTTGCAGTCATTTTTCCGCTCGGGCTCATGGGGATTGTTCTGAATGATCGAGACCATCGGCGCAAGACGGTTTTGTTAGATCTATTTATTTTCAGCCAGCTTTTATTTACAATTATTTTTTTTCTTACAACCAAACATCGCGTTACCGTCCTGCCGTTTCTTTTGATTTATGAGGTTTATAGTCTTTACTGGGTCGTTGAAAAATTAAAGCAGGGGCAATGGGGCAAAGTTTTTGGTTTTTTACTGATTGCCACCGGTTTATCGATTTGTTTTCATCCGGTCCGCATTAATCCGAATATCATTGCGTTATCGAAATTCTCAAAGAGTGGCGCAATTTTTGAAAGACAAGGGGCCTATGAAGAAGCTTCGCATCAGTATCTTCAAGCATTGAAGATGAGTCCCAACGACACAACACTGCTTTATAACCTCGCGAATGTATCACTTAAGCGCGGGCAAGTTGGGCAGGCGATTGATTATTATCAAAAGGCCTTGGCGATCAATCCGATTCATCTAGATGCGCTCTTTAATCTAGGGGTCGCCTATGCTGAATCTGGAAATTTTGCATCAGCACTGGGATCTTATCGAAAAATCCTTGGTCTTGCTCCGGGAAGTCCGGATGTCTATTACCGAATGGCGAACATTTATCGACAGCAAGGGGATTGTGAACAGTCACAAGGGTACTATAAAAAAATTTTCGAATTACAGCCTGAAGTAATAATGTATCTTCAAGAAGAAATGAAAAATTGTTTACAAAAGCGTTAAAAAATTTAAGTCCCGAATTATTTGTATTACAATTTATTTGTTTCCATAGTGTTATACCTTTATTGCAGGGGATAAACGATTGACAATATAAACTGACTCATGTATAATTTACACCTCTTTTAGCCTAAAGAAGTGATCTCCATTTTTGAATGGATATGTTTCGGTGAAATAATATCCCGAGGTTAGTTCTCCAACCCTACAGTCAGTTAGGCTCGTCGGACAATTTGTAAAACAAAAGGAGTCATTGAAAATTTTATTTTTCCAATTGAGCGCTTCCCGTTCCAATAACAATCTCCTATGGAATTTGGACTATAGGGAAATGAAAGGAAAGATCCATGTTAGACCAGAAGAAAACAGCAGAAGTCGAGAGCAAAAAGAAAACGGATGACGCCGAAATTAAAAAAGGCGTTGAATCCGACAACAAACGAAAAGCCCTGGAACTTGCGTTGACGCAGATTGAAAAGCAGTTTGGTAAAGGTTCCATTATGAAACTGGACAGCAACGTCGCGGTCAATATTGATTCGATTCCGACCGGTTCGTTGGCGCTGGATATCGCGTTGGGTATCGGAGGGGTGCCCCGGGGGCGGGTCATCGAGATTTTTGGTCAGGAATCTTCCGGCAAAACGACGTTAACGTTAAGCATTATCGGTCAGATCCAGAAGTTGGGAGGGGTCGCGGCGTTTATCGATGCCGAACACGCGTTTGATTCGCTGTATGCCAAAAAAGTCGGAGTGAGACTAGATGATCTTTTGATCTCCCAGCCGGACACCGGCGAACAGGCTTTGGAAATTGCCGAGACGCTTGTGCGTTCCAACGCAGTTGATTTGGTGGTCATTGATTCGGTTGCCGCCTTAACGCCTCGAGCTGAGATTGAAGGTGAAATGGGCGATTCGCACATGGGACTCCAGGCGCGTCTGATGTCCCAGGCCTTAAGAAAATTAACCGCCGCGATCAGCAAATCTAAAACCTGTGTCATATTTATCAATCAGATCAGAATGAAAATCGGTGTCATGTTCGGCTCACCAGAAACAACGACCGGCGGCCGGGCGCTCAAGTTTTATGCCTCGGTGCGTCTGGAATTGCGTAAAGTAGAGTCCCTGAAAGTGGGGGAAGACATTGTTGGCAACCGTGTAAAGGTGAAGGTTGTCAAAAACAAAGTCGCGCCACCCTTTCGAGAAGCGGAATTTGAGATTTTATTTACCGAAGGAATTTCTCGGATCAGCGATATTCTGGATTTAGGTGTTCAGTCGGATATCCTGCAGAAATCCGGCGCGTGGTTATCGTTTGAGAACGAAAAGATCGGGCAAGGCCGTGAAAGTGCCCGGAAATTTCTCCAAGAAAATCCCAAGGTTTTAAACAAGATCGAAAAGCAGATCTTGGAGAAGATGGGTGTGAAACGATAATTATGGAACCCCACGGGCCTCCCCGTGGTACCTTTGTTTGCCCTTCGGGACTTTTACAATGCGTCCCTCTTATGAGAGGGTTCCATCCCGAGTCATGCTCCCACGGCCATGACCGTGGGAGAAGTCGAGGGATTGAATTTTTCAATAAAAATGTCATGACAAATCTCCTAACATCGTTTGTAAAAGTGATAGGAGATTTGTTTTTGCTAGAACTGGGGTTATTAACTTTTATGAAGAGTATCTCGCGATGATTCAGTTTAAACAGAAATTATTTTTTAGACAATCCGTTTTTCTGGACTTCGCGATCGGTTTTGCTCTGCTCGTTGTGTTTCCTGCGTATTCTCAGGCGGAAAATTCATCGAAAGATGCCAGTCAACTCGGACCGGATTCCGGGTTTGTAACGGCGATTGAAAATGTTGCTAAAAACGTCGGGCCGACGGTTGTCTCGATTCGTACCGAAAAAATCCAACGTTATCGGACAGGATTTTCGTTCGGAAGCCCGTATGAAGATGAATTTTTCAATCGTTTTTTTGAAGATTTTTTCGGCGATCAATTCGAGCGCGAATATAAAAGTGCCGGGTTAGGGTCGGGTGTGATCATTGATCCGAAAGGATACATTTTAACCAATGAACATGTGATCAGTGAAGCGGACAAGATCATGGTCCGTTTGTCCGATGGCCGTGAGGCCAAGGGAACTTTGACTGGAACTGACCCGCGCAGCGATTTGGCGGTCATTAAGATAGAACTCCCGGATTTACCATCGGCGAAGTTAGGCGATTCGGATCATCTCAAAATCGGTCAATGGGTCGTAGCCATCGGAAATCCTTTTGGTCATTTATTGGAGAGTCCGGAGCCGACCGTGACCACCGGTGTCATCAGCGCCTTGCAGCGATCTTTGCCGAGAACATCACACCGTGATACGGATTATACAGATTTGATTCAAACCGACGCCGCCATCAATCCGGGAAATTCCGGTGGGCCGCTGATGGATTTGCAAGGACAGATTGTCGGCATCAATGTCGCTATTTTTTCAACCTCCGGTGGATATCAGGGGATCGGCTTCGCCATTCCGGTCAATCACGCCAATCGGATTATCGGTCATTTAATCAAGGGAGAGAAAGTGACGTATGGCTGGATCGGGATCGGTGTTCAGGATTTTAATCGATCTCTTGCCGAATATTTTCATCTGGATAAAACAGAAGGCGTATTGGTTTCCGGGGTCATGGAGGCCGGCCCGGCGGATAAAGCAGGTATTAACGATGGGGATATTATCCTTTCCATTAACAGTGTTGATGTCAAAAATACCAGCGCGTTATTGCGTACCGTTGGTGATTTTCCGATTGGAAAAAAAATTGACGTCAAGGTTTTGCGGGATGGGAAATCGCTGAGCCTTCCGGTGACGATCGGCGAACGCCCGGAGTTTGATGACGATGGACGAATGATTTTTGATCAAGAAGAGAATGAGGATGAACAAGGCGATGAACTCCCCGAGGAGAATTTGAAAAACTGGCGAGGTTTAAGCGTTCGTAATTTTTCGCCTGACATGCTCACCCCGGAGATGAAGGATGTCACGGCAGGCGTGGTGATCGCGAACATTGATGATGACAGCCCGGCCCAGGAAACAGGATTGAGAAAAGGGGATGTGATTATCTCCATTAATCAATCGAAAATTGAAACGGTCGAAGATTTTTATCGCGTTGTCAAAAAGGTGAAAGGCGATTGTCTCCTGCAAACCGTCCGTGGATATTTCGTTCTCAAAGAGAAATAAATATGGATGCGCCGCGCATGGATGATGAATTGAGAAAAGCCCGGAATTCCGCTTTTCAGTTTTTGAAAACGCGTAACCGCAGTGAAAAAGAAACGCGGCTGCGGCTGCTTAAAAAAAAGTTCACGGGGGATGTGGTCGAACAAACGATCCAATATTTAAAAAGCGTTCAATTGCTCGATGACCGGCAGTTTGCCCGGGACTGGATTCAGATGCGCCGACGCAAACCGTTTGGCGCGCGCAGGATCCTTTTTGAGTTGAGAGAAAAGGGCATTGCCTCGGAGATTATCAAAGAGGAAATCGAACAATCGACAACAGATTATTCGGAAGTGGATGCGGTGATCAGCTTGGCCCAAAAATGTCTGCAGAAATATCAACAATTGGATCAACCAACGGCGCTGCGCCGCCTGGCCGGCTATCTGAGCCGTCGTGGTTTTAACAACGAAACAATCGAGAAGGTTATCAATCATCTATGACCGCTAATGAGATCAGAAAAAAGTTTTTAGAATTCTTTGCCTCCAAAGGCCACACCGTTGTGCGCAGCGCTTCCCTGGTCCCTCCGGAAAAAGAGGATGAAACGGTTTTGTTCACCACCGCTGGGATGCAGCAGTTTAAGCGCCAGTTCCTGGGTCAAATTGATGGGTATACCCGCGCGACCACGTCCCAAAAGTGTTTGCGCACCGATGATCTGGACTGTGTCGGTAAGACCGCGTTTCATCATACATTCTTTGAGATGCTGGGGAATTTTTCATTCGGTGATTACTTTAAGAAAGAAGCGATCCATTGGGCCTGGGAATTTTTGACCAAGGACATGGCTCTTCCCGTTGAAAAACTTTGGGTCTCGGTTTATAAAGAGGACAGCGAAGCCGAAAAAATTTGGCTCAACGATATCAAAATCCCCGCAAATAGACTGGTGAGACTCGGAGATAAAAGTAATTTCTGGCCGTCGGAAGCCAAAGAAAATGGTCCCAACGGTCCCTGCGGACCTTGCTCGGAAATATTTTTTGATTACGGTGTCAATCCCAATTGCCCCAAAAAAGAAAAATGCGACCCGGATTGCAGCTGCGGGCGGTTTTCGGAAGTCTGGAATCTGGTCTTCACCCAATTCAACCGTAAAGACGGCGGCATTTTAGAGCCGTTGCCGGCCAAGAATATCGACACCGGGATGGGCTTGGAGCGTCTGGTGGCGGTTGTGCAGGGAAAGAAAAGTAATTATGAGACGGATTTGTTCGAATCTATTTTCAAAGCGATAAATAAGGAAATTGTCGGAATCAGAGGAGCAGGCCCTTCAACCACCTCAAAAAATATCATAGCCGATCATATTCGAGCAATAGTGTTCGGAATTGCAGATGGAGTTATTCCTTCAAATGAAGGCCGCGGATATGTTGTGAGAAAATTAATCGTTGAGATTTCAGACATCGTTGTATTTATCGGTATGACAAAATCTGTGATTTATAAGCTCGTGCCTTCAGTAGCGCAAGCAATGGGAGAAGCTTATCCGGAAATTTCTGAGAAAGCACAAGAAATCTCAAAGATAATTCAAAGGGTAGAACAGAATTATATTGATGTCCGAAGCTTAAAGATTCCAGAGTTTGGAAAACTGGTAAGAGAAATTAATCAATCTGCGCTCTCTCCGCTAGAAAAATATAAGAAATATGGGGAGCTTATGTTTTTATTTAAAGATACCCATGGATTAAATTACAGAAGTATGTTCAATATAATAGAAGATTTTTTACCTAAAAATTATCAACAAGAAGGAGATATTGTTAAAGATTCATTTGATAGCAAAATGAATGAACAGAAGCAACGTTCTAGATCAAGCAGCAAAATGACCGGCGACGTCTTTGCCGATGCCGAATTGAATTTGAATGTCCCGAAAACAAAGTTCACTGGCTATGAGTCGAAGTTATCTATAGATGATGTTGAAGGAGTAGAAAAAACAAAGTTTACTGGCCATGATACAGGCTCATCTCAATCGAATGTTATAAAAATTTTTAGAAATAACAAAGAAGTTGAAAGTGCCATTGTGGGGGATGATATTAAAGTTGTCCTGAACGAAACTCCATTTTACGCTGAGTCAGGTGGTCAAGTTGCTGATATTGGAGAGATTTGGAAGGGTGATATGTTAAACCCAGATGCTCTTTTAACTATAACCGCTACTCAAAAAATTTCTGATGTTTTTATTCATAGTGGGAAAGTAGAAAAAGGCTCTTTCAAAGCTGATGATTCAGTAATAACTCAGATCAATACTGATCGCAGAATTGCTATTATGCGTAATCATACGGCCACACATCTGCTTCAAGCTGCTTTAAGGATAGTTTTAGGGGCACATGTGCAGCAACAAGGATCTTTGGTCCGCCCGGAGTACCTACGCTTCGATTTTACGCATCATCAATCGATTCCTAAATCATTACTTCAAAGGATTGAGGCTTTAATTAATTTATGGATAAGACGGTGTGACGAAGTTAAGAAAGAAGAAATGTCGCTGTCTGAGGCAAAGAGAAAGGGTGCGTTAGCATTTTTTGCTGAGAAATATGGTGAAAGAGTCCGAGTTGTTGAGATTGATGGCTATTCAAAAGAATTTTGTGGGGGTACTCATTTAGATCGTACGGGTGAAATTGGTTTGTTTAAGATCATTAATGAAAGCGCTGTTGCTCAAGGGATCCGCCGAATTGAAGCGGTAACAGGGACGTATTCCATCAAATTAATTAAAGAACAAGAAGATCAATTAGAAAAAATTGCACAAATAGTTAAATCTTCTTTCTCAGAAGTCGTTGAACGCGTGGACAGCCAAACGAAACGCCTTAAAGAATTGGAAAAGGAAGTCGAGTCCCTTCGCTTTGAAGAAATCAAGAATTCCGTCGCGACTTTGATCCAGAACGCCCAGACGATTAAAGAGAGTAAAATTATTTCGACTTCTTTTAAGGAGGTTGACGCGGTGATCTTGCGCAAGGTTTCCGATTTGATTAAACAGAAAGCCCAATCTGCGGTCGCGATTTTGGCATCGTCGTATCAGGGCAGCGCTTTTATTTTGATCGCGGTCACGGATGACTTGGTCAAGAAAGGTGTTAAAGCCAACGACCTGATCAAAGTCCTCGCGCCGTTGATCGGCGGGACCGGCGGCGGACGCCCGGAATTAGCGCAAGCGGGAAGCAAAGAAATTCAAAAAATCGAAAGCGCCGTTCAGCAGGCCAAACAACTGATTGCCGAAAAGATTTAATTATGAAAACACTCAAACAAACCGGACAAGGGATCACCCGTTTATATTTGCGCAATTTTTATTCACGCAAGAAATACGTGGAGGAGAAAGTCAAGGCGATCATTGAAGACGTTAAGTTAAACGGCGATGAAGGGATTTTGAAATATACCCGTCGTTTTGATAAAGTTAAAATGACCAGCAAAGAACTACGGGTGGATGAAAGCGAGATCAGCGGGTCTTTCCAGAACATCACCAGCGAATTCATCGGGACTTTAAAGTTCATCATCAATAACGTGGAGGCCTTTTACCGCAAGCAGCTCAAGAAACCCGCGCGGATCAAAAACGACGAAGGGATCATGCTCAAAGAAAATATCCGGCCGCTTGAATCCGTTGGGATTTATATCCCGGCCGGAACCGCACCATTGGTTTCCTCCGTTTATATGACCACCATTCCGGCCAAGGTCGCCGGTGTCAAACGGGTCGTGATCGCCACCCCGCCTAACAAAGAAGGCCAGATTAATCCCTATATCCTCGCGGTGGCCAGTCTTTTGAAGGTTCATGAGATTTATAAAATCGGCGGTGCGCAGGCGATCGCGGCATTGGCGTTTGGAACAAAGTCCATTGCTCCCGTGGACAAGATCATCGGTCCGGGCAATATGTATGTGACCGAAGCCAAACGGCAGCTGTTCGGCTATGTGGACATCGATATGCTGGCCGGCCCGACGGAATTGGTGATCATTGCCAACCGTCACAGCAACGTGGATTATGTGGTCGCGGATCTGGAGGCCCAGATGGAGCATGTGGGCGGGTTATCGATTTTGATTTCGACTTCTAAACAATTGATCCGCCAGGTTCGCAAGCGTGTCGCCAATGGCTACAGCATTTTTGCCAAAAATATGGATGAGGCCGTGATGATTGCTAACCAGATCGCGCCGGAACATTTGCAGATTTTAACCAACAACCCGTTGAGTATTGCCTCTAAGATTACCAACGCCGGGGCCATTTTTCTCGGGCCGTACAGCCCGACGGCGATCGGCGATTATGTGGCCGGCCCCAGTCACGTGCTGCCGACCTTGGGCACCGCCCGGTTTTTTTCCGGGTTGTGTTTGTCGGACTTCATGAAGACGAGCCATGTGATTTCTTATTCCAAGAAAGCGTTGGAGAAAATCCGCGAACCGTTAGAAAAGATCGCCGGGATTGAAGGGCTTTATAAACATTCGGAATCGGTGAAGGTGAGATTTGATTAATTTGAACACTTACGCCAGACACCATCATTGCGTAATGATAAATCGAAAGGATAACTTATGGCACAGCGCAAAGCGAGTTTAGAACGAAAGAGTAAAGAGACCGAGATCAAGGCGGAATTAAACCTCGACGGCAGCGGTCAGACCAAGATCAAAACTCCGATCGGTATTCTCGACCATATGCTGGAATTGTTTTCCTTTCATGGTTTTTTTGATCTGAACCTCGAGGTGAAAGGCGATACGCACATCGATATTCATCACACCAACGAGGATATCGGGATTGTATTAGGGAAGGCTTTTAAGAAAGCGCTGGATGAGAAGGAAGGGATCAAACGCTTTGGTTCTGCGTTTGCACCAATGGAATCGACATTAGGTCATTCCGTAATTGATATCAGTGGAAGGGGGTATTTAAAATTATTGCTTGATGGAAAGAAACCAGGTGATCTGCCTCCGATCAGCAATCAGGGAGAATATACGTTTATTTATTTAGAACATTTTTTGGAATCTTTCGTCAAGCAATTAGGGGCTAATTTAATTGTTAATATTCAAAACCCAGATGGATCCGGAGATTTACACACTGTTATGGAAACCGTTTTTAAATCCCTCGGTATGGCGCTCGATCAAGCGATTCAAATCGATCCTCGCCGAAAAGGAATTCCTTCCACCAAAGGAATCATTGACTAATGATTGCGATTATCGATTATGGGATGGGAAATTTGCGCAGCGTTCAGAAAGCGCTGGAACGCGTGGGCGCCAAGGCAGCGATCACCCAGAATCCGCAGGATATTTTGCAAGCAGAGAAGGTCGTGTTACCCGGCGTGGGTGCCATGCAGCCGGCGATGAAGAAGCTGGAAGAACTCAAATTGATTCCAACCATTAAAGACGTCATCCGTGACGGGAAACCGTTTTTGGGGATCTGCCTGGGGCTGCAGCTTCTTTTTGAAAAAGGTTTTGAGGGTGGGGAAGTCGACGGGCTGGGGATTTTTCCCGGAACAGTCCAGCGTTTCACCAATCTAAAAGTGCCGCACATGGGTTGGAACCAGATCAGGATCGTTCAAAAAGCATGTCCGCTTTTTGACGGGATCAAAGAATCCAGTAATTTTTATTTTTGTCATTCTTACTATGTGAATCCAATCGACCGTTCCCAGGTGGCCACAACGACGGACTATGGCCTTAATTTCCCGTCGGCGATTGCGAAAGACAATGTTTTTGGCGTGCAATTCCATCCGGAGAAAAGTCAGGCCTTGGGGCTGGCGGTTTTGAAAAATTTTACGCAGGTGAGCTGCTCACAGACGAAGGCAGGTGCATTATGATGGTCATTCCGGCGATCGACATCAAAGACGGCAAGGTTGTTCGGTTGAAACAGGGCCGTTTTGACGATGTGACGGTTTATTCTGATGATCCGGTGGCGTTTGCCAAAAAGTGGGCGGCCGCGGGGGCGGAGTTATTGCACCTCGTTGATCTGGATGGCGCCAGAACGGGAAAGGCGAAAAATTTTGAGATCATCACCAAAATTGCCACGTCCGTCAAGATTCCGGTTCAAATCGGAGGCGGGATTCGCAAGCCATACGATATCGCGCGTTATCTTTCGGCCGGATTGGTGGATCGGGTGATTCTCGGGACCCAGGCCATCGAGAACACGACATTCTTGAAACGGGCGATTGAGGAATGGAAAGAAAAGATCGTGGTGAGTCTGGACTGTTCCGATGGTTATGTCGCTACCAAAGGTTGGACGTCCGTTTCGGAATTGAAAGCCACGGCGTTCGCGATGGAGCTACAAAGTCTCGGGGTGCAGTTTTTAATTTATACCGATATCAGCCGTGACGGAACGTTGACCGGACCGAATGTCCAGGGGATCCAAGAATTGTTGGAAGCGATCGATATTCCGGTTATCGCCTCGGGAGGGATTTCCAAAATCGATGATATCAAGAGTCTTCTGCCGCTGGAAATCAAGGGGCTGATCGGTGTCATCACCGGAAAAGCGATTTACGAAGGAAAAATTGACTTAAGCGAAGCCATCAAATTATGCTCACCAAAAGAATAATTCCTTGTTTGGATGTGAAGGATGGCCGGGTCGTCAAAGGAGTTAATTTTGTCAGTCTTCGCGATGCCGGAGATCCGGTCAGTGTCGCCGAAAGTTATAACGATCACCGGGCGGATGAATTGGTTTTTTTGGATATCACGGCGAGTTACGAGCGACGTTCGATTTTTATAGATGTGGTCAAGCAGACGGCTGAAAAAATTTTTATGCCCTTGACCGTGGGCGGGGGTATCGGGAGTGTTCAGGATATCCGGGATTTATTAAACGCCGGTGCGGACAAAGTATCAATCAATACCGCAGCGGTCAAACATCCTAATCTGATCAGGGATGCCGCGCAGCGTTTCGGCAGTCAGTGCATCGTGGTGGCGATCGATGCCAAACGTGTTATTGAGCTTCCTTCTAGTAAACAGAACACTAAATTTCCTACCAGCGTCTTGGATCCTAGTGAGAGATTTAGTGTTGGAAAGGAAAAACTCAATAAGGGTCAATGGGAAGTCTTTACGCATGGGGGGCGCACACCGACTGGGAAAGACGCGGTCCAATGGGCCCAAGAGGTTGAGCGGTTGGGAGCCGGCGAGATCCTTTTAACAAGCATGGATTATGACGGAACCAAAAACGGATTTGATCTGGCCTTGACGAAATCAATCTGCCGGACGGTGAATATCCCGGTCATTGCCTCGGGTGGCGCTGGAACAAAAGAAGATTTTTATCACGTATTCGCCGAGACCGGCGCGGACGCGGCCCTGGCGGCGTCGGTTTTTCATTACGGAGAAATATCAGTCCAGGACGTTAAAGAGTATCTAAAAATAAAATCAATCGAGGTACGTTTATGAAACCTGAAGAAAAAATTATTTTAACCCCGAGGACACTGAATCAACTAAAATTCAACGACCAGGGACTGATTCCATCGATCATCCAGGATGATCAATCGAAGGACGTCTTGATGATGGCCTTCATGAATCTGGAATCGATCAAACGCACGATTAAAGAAGGAAAGACCTGTTTTTGGTCGCGCTCACGCAAGGAATATTGGATCAAGGGGATGACCTCCGGGCATTTCCAATTCGTCAAAGGAATTTATTACGATTGCGACTGCGATTGTCTTTTGATCAAAGTCCGCCAGGTCGGTTCGGCGTGCCACACCATGAAACGCAGTTGTTTTTACCGGAAACTGAAAACATAAAATATGTATTATCCTTCTCAAAAAGAATTCTTAAAGTTTACGGCCGCCGGCGCGAAAGGCAATCTGGTTCCGGTCTATAAGGAGATCTTAGCGGATCTGGAAACACCGGTGTCGGCTTATTTCAAACTGGCGCAAAATAGCCCGTACTCATTTCTGCTGGAATCCGTCGAGGGTGAAGAGAAAGTGGCACGCTATTCGTTTCTTGCGCGAGATCCGGAATTGCTCTTTGAGAGTAAGAATGGCACGGCGAAAATGGTCCGGTTTAAAGACGGCCAAGCTTTAACCGATAATCAATCGGTCACCAGGACGCCGTTATCGTTTATTCGGGATCTGATGGCAAAATACCGATTGATTCCCATGCCCGGATTACCGCGATTTTGCGGCGGAATGGTGGGATACATCGGTTATGATGTCGTGCGGTTCTTTGAAAAATTGCCGGTCCAAACGACCGATGATTTGAATTTGCCGGACACATTTTTTGTGTTGGCCAAGAACCTGGTCATTTTCGATCACCTGAATCATAAAATCAAAGTGGTGTCCTGTGTTGAATTTGATGCCAACAGTTCACAGGACGAGAAGATCAGGAATTTTGAAAAGGCCATCAGCGCCATTGATGGGATCATTTCGGAATTAATCAAACCTTGGGAACGTCGGCCTTCCCCGCAATTTAAAGAAGAAGAGATTCCGGTGACCTCCAACGTTACCGAAGCCGATTTTGTCGGGATCGTTAAGGAAGCCAAGAAAAAAATTAAGGCCGGGGATATTATTCAGGTTGTTTTGTCACAGCGGTTTCAGGTGTCCGTCAAAACCAATCCGTTTAATATTTACCGGACGTTAAGGGCATTAAATCCGTCGCCTTATATGTATTACTTAAATTTTGGTGATTTACAGATCGTCGGTTCTTCGCCAGAGCTTTTGGTTAGATGTGAAGATGATGTGGTTGAGACCCGTCCGATTGCCGGCACACGTCCGCGCGGTGCCAACGAAAAAAAGGACGCACAACTCGCTAAAAGTCTGTTGAATGATTCCAAAGAGAAAGCGGAACATGTCATGCTGGTGGATTTGGGACGCAATGATCTGGGGCGGGTTTGTCAGAAAGGTTCGGTCAAGGTTTCTGAATTTATGAAGATCGAAAAATATTCGCATGTGATGCATCTGGTAAGCAATATCACAGGAACGCTGGAGCGAAAAAAAGACAGCCTGGATGTCCTCGAGGCTTGTTTTCCGGCCGGGACGGTTTCCGGGGCCCCGAAAATCCGGGCCATGGAGATCATTGAAGATTTGGAGAAGGTAAGACGCGGGCCTTACGCGGGCGCGATCGGTTATTTCAGCTTCTCCGGAAATCTTGATACGTGTATCACGATCCGAACCATTGTTGTGAGCAAAGGCAAGGCGTATGTGCAGGCAGGAGCCGGGATTGTAGCTGATTCCGTTCCTCGGAAAGAATATCAGGAAACCATGAATAAGGCCAAAGCCCAGATGATGGCAATCAAAATTGCTCATACGCAAATTATGTGATACACTTTTAGCCGTTTATCGGTTTATAAAATTAAAGAGAGTTCTAAAGAATTAAAATCAAAGTATATGAAAGATGGGGGGAGAGTTTAAATCGATTTTCGCTCTGCCATGTTCGTTTTTCAAAAGCAAAAAGAAGAAAGGATCAAATCTATGGAAGTAAGAATCAGGTTGCAAAAAGCTGGAAAGACATCAAACAAGCAATATAACTATCGGATTGTAGCGATCAGCAAGTCTCTGGCCCGTCAGGGGAGACGCTTGGAGACCTTAGGGTTTTATGATCCTGCGAAAAAACCAGCCATTGTTTCTGTCAACCAGGAAAAATTGGATCAATGGATCAAAAAAGGCGCTCAAATGAGCGAAACGGTCCGCAGTTTGATTAAGCAAAAGGCTTAAGAAACAGTTTGCGAGTTATTGGGTTCGCGGGTTGTCGGGTTTAAGAAATTTGTTAATCCGTTAAACGCGAAAATTCGATTACTATCTTTCAAGAAAGGACCACTATATGCCTCCAGATCACGCCGCTGCTTCCCCCATGCAATTTATTATTCCCTATGCGATCATCATCATGATTTTTTATTTTCTGGTTTTCAAACCTCAAAAAGAAAAACAAAAAGAGCAGAAAGCGATGATGAATAATCTGAAAAAGAACGATCAGGTGGTGACCTCCGGTGGCATTCACGCAACAGTTTTAAATGTCAAAGAAAAAACAGTGGTGGTACGTATTGATGACAATGCAAAAATGGAAATTGATAAGGACGCCATTATATCGGTAAACAAAAGTAATAGTTAAAGGGATTGTTTTATGAAAAATTTAAAGTTGAAAATCGCACTTGTTTTGGCCGTTGTTTTAGCCTCGCTTTATCTCACATTTCCGCTTGAAAAGCGGGTCAATCTTGGCCTGGATTTAAAAGGAGGCATGCATCTTGTGCTTAAAGTCGAGACCGAGAAATTATCCGATAACGCCAAACAAGACGCGGTCATCCGTGCGATGGAGATCTTAAGAAATCGGATCGATTCGATGGGCGTTGGAGAAACCGTTATTCAAAGACAGGGCGAAAACCAGATTATCGTTCAGTTGCCGGGGGTCACCGACCGTGACACGGCGTTAGCCATGATTGGCCGGGTTGCTCTTTTGGAATTTAAGTTAGTGAATTCCGATCCGATTATCTTAAAGAACGCTTTGGCTGGTGATGTTCCCAAAGGATATGAGTTAAAAAATATGAAAGATGAGGCCAGCCAACCGATTCTTTTAGAAGAGAAACCGATTCTGACCGGAGAAGCAATCAAAGACGCGCGGGTTGATTTTGACCGCAGCGGTTTTGGCGAACCCAAAATTTCCCTGACTTTGAACGGAAGAGGCACCAAAGATTTTGCCGATATCACCCAAAAACATACCGGAGAGCGCCTAGCGATCGTCCTCGATGGAGAAGTATTGTCCGCCCCGAATATCCGCGAACCGATTTTAAGCGGAACAGCCGAGATTTCAGGGATGTTCAAATTTGAAGAGGCCTCGCTTTTGGCGTTGGCTTTACGTTCCGGTTCTTTACCGGCCCCGATGCATGTCGAAGAAGAGAGAACGATCGGACCTTTGTTGGGAAAGGATTCGATTCACGCCGGTGTCAAGGCGTGTGTCATTGGCGCGGCCAGTGTGTTTATTTTTATGACGATTTATTATCTTCTGTCCGGACTCATTGCGGACATCGCACTGGTCATTAATATGCTGATGATCATTGGAACGATGAGTTTGCTCAATATTCTCATGCCAGGTTCTCAGGTGACACTGACCTTGCCTGGGATCGCCGGCATTATTTTAACCTTGGGTATGGCGGTTGATGCGAATGTTTTGATCAATGAACGGATTCGGGAAGAGCTCGAAAACGCCCGCCCGCTGAACGTCGCCATCAATACCGGATTTAACCGCGCGTTTGCCGCGATTTTCGATTCGCATATCACGTCGTTGATCGCTTCTTTTATTTTGTACCAGTTCGGTTCCGGTCCGATCAAAGGGTTTGCGGTCACCTTGGCGATCGGTATCATTGTCAGTTTGTTTACCGCGGTCACTGTTACGAAGACAATTTTGGATTTATTGATTCAATTGAAAGTGGTCAAGACGCTGCCGATGTTGCATATTTTTCATAATCCCAAATTGGATTTTATTTCCGGACGGTTTATGTTTTTTACGCTTTCGGTGATCCTCACGATTGCGAGCATTGCTACGATCATTGTTAAAAAAGAGGCCGCATATGGGATTGATTTTACCGGAGGACAAATTCAAGAATATAAATTTGAAAAGGCTGTTTCTTCCGAAGATCTCCGTCAACATTTGAAGGAGGCTCAAATTGCGGATGTGGTGATTCAGCAATTTGAAAAAAGCCCCGAGATTGTGATGCTGCGCTCCAACGAAGACACGTTCAATAAAGTCGTGGAGGTCTTTAAAACGAAGATGCCGGATAATAAGTTTGAAGTGATGCGCATCGAGAAGGTCGGTCCGGTGGTCGGACAGAATCTGCGCACGCGGGCCTTGTGGGCGATTGTGCTGTCTTTGGCCGGAATTTTGATTTATATCGGGTTTCGTTTTAAACATTTTGACTTTGCCGCCGCCGGAGTCATTGCGCTTTTGCATGACGTTTTGATGGCCGCGGGGATAACCGTCATGCTGGGTCATCAGATCGATCTTTTGGTGGTGACGGCGTTGCTGACCATTGCCGGTTACTCGATCAGCGACACGATTGTGACTTATGACCGCGTCAGAGAAAACTTAATCAAAATCCGAAATAAAAGCCTGGCCGAGATTATTAATCTCAGTATCAATCAAACCTTGGGACGGACGATTCTGACAACTGGCGTTACTCTTTTATCGGTGATCGCGCTGTTTCTGTTTGGTGGTTCTGTTTTGCATACCTTTGCACTCTGTTTATTGATCGGATTTTCTTGCGGTGCCTATTCGACGATTTTTATCGCGTCTCCGCTTGTTTTGGCCTGGCAAAAGAAAAAATAAGGAATGTTTAAATCGGTTGAGTTGCTTGTTTCACAGATCATTGATCCTGAAGAAATTCGCTCCAACCTGGTACACTTAGGGTATAAAAAGGTCAAAAGCGTTTTTGACGTGGGAGATTTTGCTTTGCGGGGAGAAATCCTCGATATCTTCCCGGCGCATTACGATTGCCCCATCCGGATCACCCTCCATCACGATCAGATCGAATCAATCGACAGCATTAACCTTAAAACCGGAAAACCGATTTGGGAACATCGGTGTATCATCATCCTGCCGGTTCAGATTTCCACCACCACACCCTTTTCAGCGGACATCCCGATCAATACCTTCGTTGATATCAAGAAGGGTGATTATATCGTACATCATCAGCACGGGATTGGCCGGTTTTTAGGGATTACGGAATTGCTTAAAGAATTTTCTCCGACCTCGCCGCTTGAAATCGAACGGAACAAGACGCGTTTCGAAAACAAACAAAAGCCGAACAAAAAAGAAAAGAAAAAGCATTCCGCCCATTTGGTCGTTGAATATGAAGGGGGAGATAAATTATATATCCCGCGTCATGATATCCACCTCGTCCAGAAATATGTCGGCTTCACCAAAAAATCTCCGAAGCTAAATAAATTAGGATCGAAACGCTGGATGGGAACATGTTTATCCATCCAAAGACGCATCCAGCAAATGGCCGCGGAACTGTTGCACACCCAGGCCGTGCGTGCAAGCTTGACGGGTCATGCATTTTCCAAAGACACCGAATGGCAGCAGCAGTTCGAACGATTATTTCCTTTCCCAGAAACGCCGGACCAGCTCAAAACAACAGCTGAGGTCAAATCGGACATGGAATCACCTCAGCCCATGGACCGTCTTTTATGTGGTGATGTCGGTTATGGAAAAACAGAAGTGGCGATGCGGGCGGTGTTCAAGGCGGTGATGGACAACAAGCAGGTGGCCATCCTTGTGCCAACGACGATTTTGGCGGAACAGCATTTTTATAATTTTCAAAAGCGGCTCACTTCTTTTCCTGTCAGGGTGGCGATGCTCAGCCGTTTTCGCACGCCCAAAGAACAAAAGGCGACGATTCGGGGATTGGCCGATGGAAGTGTTGATATTGTGATTGGAACCCATAGGCTCTTGTCCAAAGATCTGAAGTTTAAAGATATTGGCCTTTTGGTGATTGATGAGGAACAGCGCTTTGGTGTCAAAGCCAAGGAAAAATTAAAACGGTTGCGCGTTTTGATGGATGTCCTGACCTTAACCGCGACACCCATTCCGCGGACGTTATATATGGCCTTGACCGGTGCCCGTGACATGTCGGTCATTTCAACTCCTCCTCAGGACAGGGTTCCGGTTGAAACGCAGATGATTTCATTTGATGAAGAGATGATCAAGAAGGCGATCGAGTATGAATTAAAGCGAAAAGGACAGGTTTTTTTTCTTCATAATAAAGTGGACGACATTGATAAAATTGCTCATACTGTTAAGCGTTTAGTCCCGCACGCCAGGGTCGCGATTGGTCATGGACAAATGCCAGCGAGACTTTTGGAAGAAATTATGCTAAAATTTTTTTCTAATGAAGTCGATGTTTTGGTCTGTACGACGATTGTTGAGTCGGGAATCGATATCCCAAACGCAAACACGTTGATTGTCAACCGCGCCGACCGTTTTGGTCTGGCCGACTTGCATCAATTGCGCGGCAGGGTCGGTCGATTCAAAGAAAAGGCCTTTGCGTATTTCATTGTCCCACCGAAAGAAAGGCTATCGACCCAATCGCAGGCAAGACTGAAGGCCCTGGAAAAAAATAGCGATTTGGGTGCTGGATTTCAAATTGCGTTTGAGGATTTGCAGATCAGAGGCGCCGGAAATCTGTTAGGTCAGGAACAGCATGGGTATATCACCGCGATCGGTTTTGATCTGTATTGCCGTTTACTGAAAGAGTCCATTGAACATTTGAAAAATATCAAATTCGTACCCCATTCCCAAAACACAGGTGAAGCGTATGCGTCAGCAACAAAATAAAAGAAAAATATATGGGTGGCTCATTCTATTGTTTTTTTTCGTCGGCGCTTCCCGATCGTTTGCCACCGAGGACACAATCGTTGCGGTGGTCAATGATGAGATTATCACCCAAAAAGAGCTTGTTGATTATCTCAGTGCGAAATATATGCAACTAACCGCGGAGGGAAAAGAAGAGGAGACGATTCGGGAGATGATGACGGACTATGAGCTCCATGGGATCGAGCATTTAATTGAGGAAAAACTCCTGGTGCAAGCAGCGAATAAAAAAGGGATGGAGATCCGTTCCGTTGCGGTAGATGAGCGGATCAAACAAGTCAAAAAACAGTTTAAAACCGAACAGCAATTCTTGGATGCGCTTGCTGAGGATGGCCTGACACTTGGTGATTTAAGAAACAAATTTACCGACCAGTTCAAAGCCAAATATATTGTCGAGACCGAAGTGAAATCCAAGATTTTTGTCAATCCTCAGGAGGTCACGGATTATTATCAAAGGCATATTAACGATTTTATGGATCCAGAGAAAGCGGAGCTTGATTCAATTTTTTTTAGCTATAAAGATGGTCGCGAGCAAGCGAACCAAAAAGCACAGACCGCTCTTGATCAGCTGCGCAGCGGTAAAGATTTTCCCGAGGTGTCTAAAGAATTTTCCGATGCTCCTTCGATCGGGATGATCACCAAAGGTCAACTTTTACCTAATCTGGAGAATTCGATTTTTAAATTGAAAGAAGCTGAAACCTCCCCGGTCATTGAAACAGATAACGGACTGTATATTTTTAAAATTAGAAAAAAGATTCCAGTCAAGGTTTCGAGTCTGGAGGATGTTAGAAATAAAATTTATTCTCAGCTTTTTGACGAAAAGTTCCAAGCCCGTCTGAAATCCTGGATAGAGGATCTCCGAAAGAATGCGTATATCGAACTCAAAAAATAAGCGGATAGGGATCACGATCGGAGATCCGTGTGGCATTGGGCCGGAGATTGTTGCCAAAGCGCTGGCCCAACGAGAAATTCGTCATTTGGCCAATTATACCATTATCGGCGATCGGGAAATTTACCGGCGTTATGGCCAGATACCGAATCATTGTTCTCTTGTTGATGTGTCAGGTCATTTGCCAGCCCGGGTACAATTCGGCCGTGCGAACCGTCCGGCCGCGAAAGCTTCCTTGTTTTATTTGAACAAAGCGGTTGAGTTACTTAAAGACGGCGAGATCTCCGGGTTGGTCACCGCTCCGGTGTGTAAAGAAGCGATTGTTTCTTCAGGGATTAATTTTCAAGGCCATACGGAATATCTGGCTGACGCATTTGGTATCAAGAAATTTGCGATGATGTTTGTCACCAAAAAGTTGAAGACGGTGGTGATGACGCGTCATATTCCACTAAGAAAGATCATTGAAAAAATTACAGCCAAAGATGTTTATGAAATGATTCAATTGATTGCTAAGTCGTTAAAAGAATTATTTCAAATCGCCAATCCGCGGATTGCGGTTTGCGGGATTAATCCTCATGCCGGAGAAAAAGGGACTATCGGTAATGAAGAGATTACGAAAATTATTCCGGCTATCAAAAAAGCGAAAAAAAGCGGATTGACTGTTTGGGGCCCGCTGGCGGCCGACACGCTTTTTGTGCCGAGCGTCGCTGGACGATATGACGCGATCATTGCCATGTATCATGATCAGGGGCTAATCGCAGTGAAAACGCTTTATTTTTCTGAGCTGGTGAATTTGACAATTGGGTTACCGTTCATCCGGACCTCCCCGGCGCATGGGACCGCTTTTGATATCGCCGGCAAATCAAAAGCCGACGCTTCCTCCATGTGTGAAGCCATTAAACTGGCTGTCGAATTAAGTCATTAGATTTTGTTTTCATCACAAGAGCATATTTAATTTCAAAAAACGTATGAGACCCAAGCCCGCCCAAGCCCAGAAACCTGCGGGAAAATTCCCGGTGAAGAAGCATTTAGGGCAGAATTTTTTGGTTGATCCCAACATCACGCGAAAGATTATCGCTGCGTGTGAACTCAAACTGACGGACACCGTACTGGAGATTGGACCGGGCCAGGGAGTGTTAACCGCTGAAATCGCGCAACGTGTTCGACAGGTGATCGCGGTGGAAACGGACCGTGATCTTTGTCATCACCTGACTCAGAAATTTGAAGATCAAAACGTGACCATTGTCCACGCGGATTTTTTGAAATATGATCTGAGCGGATTACCCACACAGGTCAAGGTCATTGGAAATTTGCCGTATTACATTTCATCCGCGATTATCGACAAAATTTTAAAAGCGCGGGAACAATTTGTCGGCCTTTGGATCACCGTTCAAACAGAATTTGCGCGACGATTGAACGCCAAACCGGATACGAAGGATTACAGTTCGCTGAGTTGTTTTGTCCAATATTATGCGGCGCCGCAGATTTTGTTTGAAATCAAACGGACATGCTTTCATCCGATCCCGAAAGTGGATTCAAGTTTTGTTAAACTTTTATTTCAAGATAGATTTCCCTTGAAAGCCGAAGATGAACATGCGCTGTTTGTGATCATCCGGCATGCTTTTCAGCAAAGAAGGAAAAATATCCTCAACGCACTGTCAAATTTGTTTGATAAAAAGAATTTAATGGCGGTATTGGAAACTTTGAAATTATCACCCACTGCCAGGGCAGAGAACTTACGGTTGAGTGATTACGTCCTCTTGTCGAATGCGATGGCCAAAGGCCTGCGAGTGGATCGAACGCAACGGGTCCGGTGAGGAATTTTAGATCATGAATATGCCCAAGGAACTAAAAGTAATCGTGCTTTTTGGACTGGTCGTGAGTCCATTACTTTTTGGTTCCTTGGGGCGCGAATCATTTTGTTTTGCTAAAAACATCGAAGATACGATTGCGTATAAATTAGCGATCCTGCAAACCAAGGATATTGATCCGGAAGGGGCGTTGCTTAAAAAAGCGATTGAACCAGAGCGAGCGACGGTGACGGAATTTCATTGGATCCTGGAGACGCTGAGAAATCGTTGTATCAATCCGGAGACCGCGATTGCCGACACCATCGTTCAAACGTGGGGGTTTGTAAAACAAAAAGGGATGCGGGTGACTCTTTTGGATGTTGCGCGGGAGTTGTCGCAAGCCGCCAGCAACCGGGTTTTGTTTGGAGACAAAAAGGTTAATTTCCGGATGACGACCGCGTATTGGATCAATGAAAAGTTTCCTTCCGAACAAAACGCGCAGTCACTTCGAAAACCACGCTGAAGCAGAGGAGAACATGGAAAAAAGAATTTTTTATCATGATACGGATGCGGGTGGTATCGTCTATTATGGAAATTATCTGAAATATTTAGAAGAAGCACGCACGGAAATGCTGGAGAAGAAAGGCTTGAGTGTCGCGATTTTTCGTAAGCGCGGATTGATGTATGTCGTAAGAAAATGCGCCATCACGTACCGCAGCCCGGCCCGATATGGCGACATTATCGTCTGCGCCGCCCAGGTCCAGAAAATCACCGCCGCTCAATTGGTGGTTGACCATACGATCCAAGATAAAGAAAACAAGCGTTTGATTGTGGAAGCGGAAGTCACGTTGGCTTGTCTTAATGGAGATTTTAAACCCGTTTCGATCCCAGATGATTTAAAGGCTCAATTGCTTTGAGGCAAAGGGCTGTTACCGAATTTAAAATGAAAACTCTTGTTTTAGACCAACTCATTAATTTTGCCATTGAAGAAGATGCCGTTCATCGGGACATCACAACCAATATTCTTATTGCGAAACAACAGATTTTAAAGGCGTTCATCATTGTGAAATCGCCGGCGGTTTTATGCGGAATTGATATCGCCGGGAGGATTTATAAAAAGTTGGACCGAACGATTCGCTTCAGCTCTGCTTATCGCGATGGGGATCGTGTGAAAGCGAATACCCGGATCGTTACGATTCAAGGAAAAACAAATGTGATCCTCAGAGGCGAGAGAATCGCGTTAAATTTTTTAAGTTATCTTTCTGCCATAGCAACTAAAACTTCGGAATATGTGCGGGCGGTTAGGCCATATAAGACGACAATTTTAGATACGCGTAAGACAACACCCGGCTTGCGCTTTTTGGAACGTATGGCGGTTCGCTGCGGTGGTGGAAGGAATCACCGCAACAATCTCGCACAGATGGTTTTAATAAAAGATAACCACCGCCATGCCTGTGCTAAAATGCTTTCGCTTTACGATCTGATTCAAAAGGTCAAGCGTTCGGCCCAAGATCGAATTGAGGTCGAAGTGAATAACTTAACGGAATTCAAGGATGCCTTGCGGGCTGGTCCAGATATTATTTTGTTGGATAACATGAATTTGAAGATGATTAGGAATGCCATGAAAATTTATAACAATATTAAATTGTCGCGAAAACCTTTATTGGAAGCGTCCGGAGGGATCACGCTGGATCATGTCCGGCGGATTGCCCAAACCGGGATCCATCGAATTTCGATCGGTGATTTAACTCATTCGCGTAAATCAATTGATATGTCTCTGGAGGTCATGAAATGAAATGGCGAACATTTACGTTCTTCTTGCTGATCTTGCTTTGTCAATTTAATCGTCAGGTTTTTGCTCAACCGCAAAATACCATTTTCGATGACAAAATGCTCTTGGACGGGTATACGAAGAAGTTTAGTACGGAACCCCAGGAGATCCTCATGGCCATGATCCAGGATGACACATTAAGTTCCTATAAAAGCGCGGCGGCGGTCCGTTCCTTTAGAGAGCGCTTTGCGCCGGAAGTGTTCTCACGCGAGAAAATCCTCGCTGAAAAGGCTTTGTTGCGCCGGTTTAACCGAACCGATTCGCCCTTTGTCCAGGTGGAAATCATGCACACCTTGTGCCTGATTGACCGGTATAAATATTTCAATTCAATGGTCCCCAGCATCATCGAAAAGATGGACCATTATAATGAAGCCGTGAATGAAATTGCGTACAACAGTCTCAATAGCATCATTTCCTGGGCCCGACCGCGTAGCCGGGAGGCCAGAATCGTTTTTAATACGCTGCGCAAGAACCTTTTTTTGTCGCGCCGAAAACTTTCGGCGACCAAATCACCTTCTCCCAAGTTGAAACAGAAGTTGGAATTGTTAAGATGGTCGATTAAGGTTTTAGGAAGTCAGGAACTTAAACGGTTGCCTTCGGAAGTCATCAACCTTCTATAATTCTTTGAAGATAAAATTTACTCATTGGTTAGTACTCTGTGTTTGGGGCGTTATGGGATCTTGGGCTTGGTTCCAATATATGTACCCGAATTATTCTCTGGCCAATATCTCCATCACGAAAACTGAAGCGCTGGACATCGCCCAAAGATATCTTGCCTCACAGCGTCATGTCGATCTGAATCCGTTTGTCCAATCGATCGTTTTTATCGTGGACGATCAAACCGATCGTTATTTGCAAAGGACTTTAGATTTCCGGCAAGAAATGCAATTCCTGAAGAAGCACGATTTCGAGATTTTCTTTTGGTTGGTGAGGTTTTTTAAAGAAAACAAAAAAGAAGAATACAGACTGACCGTCAGCTGTGCAACCGGGGAAATCACCGGGTTCATTCATACGATTGATGATTCGGATGCAAGGTCTTACGTTGACGTGCAGGTCGCCCAACAAAAGGCGATGGATTTTCTTCGTTCGCAATTCCGGATTAATTTCGACGATTATGAATTTTCAAGCCAGATCACGAAAAAGTATGATAACCGGATCGACTACGCATTTACTTGGCAGAAAAAAAATGCCATCATCAACTGGTACAATCCAAGCGACCCGAATTCTCTTCCCGGGAAAGCGCGTATTTTGATGGGAGCTACAGTCTCCGGAGACGAAGTCCTGATCTTTTCGAAAAATAAACTTGCGGTCCCTGACCAGTTCACGCGCTATGTCAAGAGGATCAGCGATACCGGACGGAATTTGTTTCTTGTCTTCAAGACGTTTCATCTTTTGATCATTGCCGCCGCGACGTTCTTTGTGATTCTTCGCCGGAACCATCTGGTCATGCATCAGATGAAACGTTTTTCGATCGTTATCACCGCGGCGATGTTTTGTTTCAACCTGCTTTACAATATCAACGATTTGCAGGGAATTTTGTTTCAATACAATTCGACTTCTTCGTTGGCTTCATTCATGTTTCGATATGTTTTAGATAGTATTTTTTATAGCTTCTTCACGGTCGTGGCCACATTGGTGATTTGTCTAGCGGGGGAATCCTTGCATTATGAAGTTGCCAAGAGCCAGAAAGAGGGGGGCATCCTTTTTTATCTGCGGACAACTATTTTTACGCGTCCGGTCTCTCAAAGAATCATCTTGGGATATCTGATTGCGGTGATCATGCTCGGTATTCAAGCCGTCGCGTTTCAAATCGGCCAGAAGTATTTCGGCGTCTGGAGAGAGCAAAGATGGCTGAGCCAGATTTCAACGGCCTATTTGCCTTTTTTGACGACGTTTATTATCGGATTTAACGCCAGTGTTTTTGAGGAAATTACTTACCGGCTCTTTAGTATCAGTTGGGGAAAGAGGTTATTCAAAAGCGCCGTGCTGGCCAGTATCGTTTCCTCTTTGATATGGGGTTTCGGCCATAGCTCTTATCCGGTGTATCCCATGTGGTTTCGTGGCCTAGAAGTCACGTGCTTGGGATTCTTCTTGTCATTTATTTATTTGCGTTTTGGTCTTGTTTCGGTTATTGTTGCGCATTATTTGTTCGATGTGTTCTGGTCGAGCGCCCCGTATTTTTTGGGGAAATCTGATCCGGTCTATTTTTATAGCTGTATGGCGGTTCTTTGTTTGCCTTGGGGCGTAGCGGTTGTCGCTTTCGTCTTGAACCGAAAGGAAAGTGAATGCGCGTTTGTTTGGCAGCTGAACAAACATCAGCTATTTAATCTGAACGTGCTGAACACATTTTTGGCCCAGAAAAATTTCCATGGACAGCAGAAAGCGGAGATCAAGAAAGAATTGATTGACCATGGTTGGGACATCGCGGTCGTTGAGACGGCATTGGATGATAAAAAAAGCTAGAAGTATGACGGGTTAAATTAAATCCGTGGATATAAAACCTATTTTTTTGCTGTACTTTTTCTTGTCAGAAAATTGCTTTGATGATATTATAACTCTTCAAAAAATTTTATTTTGAAAAGGATTTATGAACCAAACCAATCAGCAAAAAGGGAAAACTGTTTTTTCCGATCAAGATGTGAATTATCTGGGTCGTTTAGCCAGGATCTATCTTTCCCAGGAGGAAATTGTATCCTTAACTAAAAATCTGGGAGGGATCTTGCAATATATTGAAAAACTCGAGAAGCTCAATGTCTCCGGCATTCAGCCCACCAGTCATGTCCTGCCCTTGCAAAATGTTTATCGGGAAGACCAGGTCCTGCCATCGTTGTCTCAAGAGGACGTCATGAAGATGGCCGTGAGTCCGCATCATGGCTTTTTTAAAGTTCCGCAGGTAATCGAATGAACCTTAATGAATCAACAGCCCACGAGCTGTTAGGCTTGATTAAAGAAAAGAAAACGACACCCGAAGCTGTTCACATTTCGGTCAAGAAAGCGATTGAGCTTCATGATCCCAAAGTGAAGGCGTATGTCCGTGTCGATCACGACAAAGCGCGGCCAACATCACGAGCCAACGGCAAATTTCCAATTCCGATTGCCATTAAAGATAACATCTGCATCAAAGGACGGGAGGTGACGTGTTGTTCCCGTATCCTCGAGGGGTTTAAACCTCCGTACAACGCCACTGTTATTGAAAAAATTTTAGAGGCCGAAGGGATTCTCATCGGTCAGGCGAATATGGATGAATTCGCTTTTGGTTCTTCCACGGAGAATTCGGTCTTCGGTCCGACCCGCAATCCATGGAATACAAAATGCGTTCCGGGCGGTTCAAGCGGAGGCTCTGCGGCTGCAGTCGCAGCACACGAGGCGATTTGGGCGTTGGGCTCCGATACGGGAGGTTCGATTCGCCAACCCGCGTCGTTTTGCGGGATCGTCGGTCTCAAGCCGACCTACGGCCGGGTCTCCCGTTATGGTCTCATCGCATTTGCGTCCAGCCTCGACCAGATCGGGCCACTGACCAAAGATGTCACGGACAATGCGTTATTGTTAAATATAATTGCCGGACATGATCACCGTGATTCCACGAGCGTGAATGTTCCGGTTCCGGATTACACCAAATCATTAACAAAAGATTTGAAAGGACTCAAAATCGGGATCCCTAAAGAATATTTTATTGAAGGACTTGATCCCGAGGTTAAATTCGCCATCACTGCGGCGATTGAATTGCTGAAAAAGTCTGGAGTTACGTTTAAAGAAATTTCATTACCGCATACGGAATATGCGGTCGCGACCTATTACATCCTGGCGACCGCCGAAGCCAGTTCGAATTTGGCTCGCTTTGACGGGGTCCAATTCGGCCAACGCTTTCAACCAGCGGCCCCCAGAAAAACCCCTATTGTCGATATGTATGAGGAAACCAGAGACCGTGGTTTCGGAAAAGAGGCCAAACGCCGGATCTTGCTGGGGACCTATTCGCTGTCCTCCGGTTATTATGAAGCGTATTATCTGCGGGCGCAGAAGGTCAGGACGCTGATCAAAAATGATTTTGACCTTGCCTTTAGCGAGTTGGATGCCATTCTGACGCCGACTTCCCCAACGACCGCTTTTAAGATCGGGGAAAAAAGCGATAACCCGCTGGCGATGTATCTCTCTGATATTTATACGATCTCCGCGAACCTGGCTGGAATCCCGGCGATTTCCATCCCGTGCGGTTTTTCAAAGGACGGTCTTCCGATCGGATTGCAGATTTTAGCTAAACCCTTTGCCGAAGAAATGATCTTTCGGATCGCATACAGTTATGAGCAAAGTACGGATTGGTATAAAAGAAAAGCGCCGTTAAATTAAAAAATATAAATAAAACTTCCATGATTTTTGAAACAATTATTGGTTTAGAAGTCCACTTGCAGTTAAATACAAACACAAAAATTTTCTGTGGCTGCGCCAATCTTTTTGGAAAAGAATCGAATACCCTGGTGTGCCCGGTTTGTCTTGGACTCCCGGGGACTTTGCCGGTTCTAAATCAGAAGGCCTTGTCTTCCGCCATAAAAATCGCCTTGGCGCTGAATTGCCAGGTCAATCCGTATATCAAATTTGATCGCAAAAATTATTATTACCCTGATTTGCCCAAAGGGTATCAGATTTCCCAATATGATCTTCCCGTGGCGAGTCATGGCTGGGTTGAAATTCCAGACAAGCAAGCAGGTGCGCCTTCCGACCATCGGGTCAAACGGATCAATATTAAACGCGCACATCTTGAAGAGGACGCGGGTAAATCCATTCACGATCAAACCCTCAACGCCAGCTTGGTTGATTATAACCGCACCGGCACGCCGTTGATGGAAATTGTCAGCGACCCGGATTTGCGCTGCGCCCAAGAGGCCTATGATTATCTCACGACCCTGAAACTGATTTTGCAATACCTGAATGTCTCGGACTGCGACATGGAAAAAGGGAGTCTGCGTTGCGACGCTAATATTTCGATCCGGCCCTTGGGCGAACAGAAGTTCGGTGTTAAAGCGGAAGTGAAAAACATGAATTCCTTTAAAGCGGTGAAAATGGCGTTGGAGTTTGAAGAAAACCGTCAGAGACAATTGCTTTTATCGAACCAGCGGGTGGTTCAGGAAACGCGTTTATGGAATGAAGAAAAAGGCATGACGTTTCCGATGCGCAGTAAAGAAGAGGCGCATGATTATCGTTATTTCCCCGAGCCGGATTTGGTGCCCTTTATGGTGCGGGAATCCATGATCGAGGAGATCAGGGCGTCTTTGCCGGAACTGCCGCACGCGAAATTGGAACGCTTTTTGAAAGAATACCAAATCTCGGAATACGACGCGCAGATCCTGATCCAGGATCCGACGTTGTCCGGTTTTTTTGAAGAGTGCGTCAAGCGAACATCGATGATCAAAAAAGTTTGCAACTGGTTGATCGGGCCTGTCCTTCAGGAACTTAATTTACGCAAAGTGAATATCCAGCAGATTGGTTTGCAGACCCAAGAATTAGTGAACCTGATCGACAAGGTCGAACAGGGTGTTTTAAGCAACCTCGTGGCCAAAGATGTTTTTAAATTAATGCTGGATACTGGCAAAACTGTTGATACAATTGTTGCTGAGCAAGGACTGACGCAGGTTTCGGATGACAGCGTATTGGAAAAGATCGTTGAGGAAATTATTAATGATAACGAAAAAGTTATTGCGGAAATAAAACAGGGAAAGACATCCGCAATGGGATTTCTCGTAGGACAAGCGATGAAAAAAACACAAGGCAAAGCCAATCCCAAAAAGATTGGAGATTTGATTAAAAGGAGGTTTGAGAATGGCTAGAAAGGCGTTCATTATTATAACATCGGTGGTTGTTTTTTTTCTGATCACGCGATTGGCAATTTCACAGATCACCAAAGAGACGAAGGACGATCTCTATTCCCAGATAGAACTTTTTAGCTATGCGTTAACCACCATTCAATCCGAATATGTCGATGAACAAAAGCCCAAGGATTTGATTTACGGATCTTTGAAAGGGATGCTTTCTTCGCTTGATCCGCATAGCCAATTTTTGACACCGGAAGATTACGCAGAACTGAAAACTGAAACTCAAGGAAAATTCGGAGGGTTAGGCATTGAAATATCGATCCGCGACGGATTATTGACGGTTGTAACACCACTGGAAGATACCCCGGCTTGGAAAGTCGGTGTCATGGCTGGCGACCGCATTGTGAAAATCGGCGATGAAGTCACCAAAGACATGAGTTTAAACGATGCGGTGAAGAAACTCCGTGGCAAACCGGGAACAGACGTCAAGATTACAGTTTTAAGAGAATCGGAATTTAAAATTCATGATTTTACGATCACCAGAGAAATCATTCATGTTCAGGATATCAAAGATCCCCAGATCTTGGAAGACCACATCGGCTATTTGCGATTAGCTGAATTTCGCGAGGATTCGCATAAAGAATTTGAGAAAGCCTTATACAAATTAAAAGCGGACGGCGCCGACAGTTTGATCTTGGATCTGCGCAATAATCCGGGTGGGCTGTTAAATGTCGCCATCAAGATTTCTGAATTGTTTTTGCCGGAAGGCCAACTGATTGTTTCCACCAAAGGACGAAGGGCTTCTCAGAATATGGAGACGAAATCGACGAATGCGACGATGGATTTTGTTCACTGGCCGATGGTTGTTTTGATTAATGAGGGGAGTGCATCCGGAAGCGAAATTTTGGCCGGGGCATTGAAAGATAACCAGCGCGCCATCATTGTCGGAGAGAAATCGTTTGGTAAGGGATCGGTCCAATCGGTGATTTCGCTTCCCGATGGATCGGGATTAAGATTAACCACAAGTAAATATTTCACTCCGTCGGGAGTTTGTATTCATGGCATCGGGATCATGCCGGATGTTGAGGTGAAACGGGTTTATCCACCGGAGGAGACAGAGGATAAAGATAAAAAGAATCTCGATAAAATTTTCGATGATGTTCAAATGCATGACGCCAAAGATCCGCAATCCGTGATTCAGACGCAAAAGGATTCGGAATCAAAAAAGCGGCTCCAGCAGGATAACCAGGTCCAGGCCGCCATCAGCGTCATCAAAGGGATTCGAGTTTTTCAGAAATTTGGGCAGCCTGTCCAGAGTGTAGCGAATGGCTCCAAAACGTAAGGAAAAAGTCGATTTAAAAAACCTCGTAATCATTGCTTTATTGATTACGGTCGTCATTGAGACTTCTTTGTTACTCAATCCTGATTTTAAAAAAGGATTGAGTAAACCTAAAGCTGTCGAAAAAAGTTCAACCTCATCAGAGAGAATTACCAAGAAAAAAGAACCTTCAGAACACAAGTCTCCCCCGATCGTTTTACCGGCTGCCCTGAAGTCTGAGCCAACGATCGTTCCTGCCTCTAAATCTCAGATGAAGCGACCGGTGGCGGTCACAAACAATGATCAGATAAAAAAACCGTTTTTAGGACGTATTGCGATCATTCTCGATGACTGGGGATATCATCAGGAATCCTGTGACGCATTGGTGTTCATCAAGAGTCCTCTGGCGGTCGCTGTTCTTCCGGGTTTAGAACATTCTCGCGATATCGCTGAATGCGCTTACCGTAACGGCAAGGAAGTGATATTGCATCTGCCTTTAGAACCGCATCGCTATACCGAGACTTATCCCGACAATTATATTATCAAAACATCGATGAACGATGCCAAGATTGTCCGTATGGTGGATCATTCTCTGGACAGTGTGCCATATCTGGTAGGTGTTAATAATCATATGGGGTCTAAGGCGACAGAGGATAAACGCGTTATGTCGATTGTCTTTAATCGTTTAAAACAGAGAGGATTATTTTTTGTGGATAGCTTTGTTACCAGCAAGACGATTTGTCGTGATCTCGCGCGGAAAATGAAAGTCGGCTTTGCACGCAGGGATGTGTTTTTAGACAATAAAAATGAACGCGTTTATATCGAAGAACAATTCGCTATCCTCGCGAAAGAAGCGCACAAAAAAGGTTTCGCCATTGCGATTGGTCACGACCGTCCGTTAACTTTGCAGATTGTTAAAGAGCAAGTTGAGCTTCTGGAACGACAAGGTTTTAAGATAGTCAAAATAACCGACCTTCTCCAATAAAGTGAAAGTGAGTTTTGATGAAAGTTTTGGGCATTGAAACATCCTGCGATGAGACAGCCGCCAGTGTCGTGGAAGACGGCCGATATATCCTTTCGCAAGTTATATCTTCGAGCTTAAAAGATCACCAGCGTTATGGAGGAATCATCCCGGAGATCGCTTCCCGTCGGCAGATTGAATTAATTAATCCGGTTATCGAAGATGCTTTGAAACAAGCGCAGCTGACGATTGAGGCCATTGATGCCATCAGTGTCACACGCTCACCGGGGTTGATCGGTTCCCTTTTGGTGGGGATTTCTTTCGCCCGGGCTTTATCCTTGGCCTTGGCGAAACCGTTAGCGGAAGTGGATCATATCAAAGCGCACTTATATGCTAATTTTTTGCAATTTGGTCGCAGCGCAGAGAGTTCAATCGGTTTACCGAAATTACCGGCGATTGGACTTGTTGTTTCGGGAGGGCATTCGAGTTTATTTTATGTGAAAGGGTTTAACGAATTTCGCCTTCTGGGGCAAACACGGGATGACGCAGTCGGAGAAGCGTATGACAAGGTTGCCAGGATTTTAGGATTAGGTTATCCGGGAGGGCCGGTGATCGATCGTTTGGCCAAACAACAAAAGGAAGATCGAGAAATTCAATTCAGATGTGCTGATTTGAATGACAGCTTTGATTTCAGTTTTAGTGGAATTAAAACAGCGGTGTTGTATCATGTCCGTCAGCGGCAAAAGGAAGGGTGTGCGATCCGCGTTGATCAGATCGCTTACGCGTTTCAGAAAAGTGTTGTCGCTTCTTTAGTTGATCAATCGTTCATGGCCTGCAGAAAAAAGAAAATAAAGACCTTATTGATCGGAGGCGGAGTTGCCGCGAATTCCTTCCTGCGGGAAAGGCTATTCAGAAGAGCTCAAGAAGAAGACATCCAGGTTTTTACCCCACCGATATCCCTGTGCACGGACAATGCCTCGATGATCGCCGGATTAGGTTATCATCGTTTAAGTTAAGTTTTGCAATAGAAAAATCCTATTTGATGGGGAAATATTTTATTTAATTGAATCGGCTTTTTATTTTTAGTATATAATAAACTGACATTAAAATTTATGATTGCCAAATTTATAAATTTTTAAAGGGCAACATCTGAACAGGAGGGGGAAATGGGTTTAAGAGATCGAAAAGATTTTGTGAAAGAGCAGGAAGAAAAAAGCATTGAGATCAATGCCCAGATGCAGGGGACGTTGACCTTCAAAGACCCGGTTAATTTAAAAATTAATGGCAAATTCAGCGGAGGTTTGGAAACACGAGGAACGTTATCGATCGGGAGCGCAGCCTTTGTCGAAGCCAATATTGTCGGCGAAAATATTGTTGTTGCCGGAAAAGTCCGAGGAGACATCGTGGCGAAGACCATGCTGGTGCTCATGCCCACAGCTGTTTTAAGCGGCAATATTACGACCCCCAAATTGAACATTGTCGAAGGCGCCATCTTCCAGGGAAATTGTCAAATGATCGAGGATTATTTCGATGTGGATGGATTAGCTAAATATCTGGAGATCGATCCTCCAGCGATTTTAGAATTGGTCAATTCAGGAAAAATTCCCGCGATCAAAAACGGGGACGATTGGAGTTTTGAACGTAATAAAATCGATAACTGGGCTGCTTCTGGAAGAATTAAATGACGACGAACCAATACATCTCGGTCCGGGAAACCGCGCAGATTCTTGGCGTTAGCGAAAAAAAAGTCATGGATTTGGTCGAAGAGAAAAAGATTCAAGCTTACCGGATCGCTGATCAGTTTCTACGTTTGAAGAAATCAGAAGTCCTGGATATCAGAAATAGCGGTAAAATTGTCGCCGAATCAACCCCGGAGATTTACACGGCTCAAGAAAAGATTCTGGATTTTTTTTACTTTAATGATTTTTATATTGTGTCTCTCATTATTATTCTTCTGTTGCTTTATGTCGTTTTTGCCATGTGACGCAATTTTGTCTCACCCGAATAACAACGCATTTAAATAAAATTAATTTCAATATGTACAAAATAATTATTCTTTCCTATTGCTTCGTGGCAATCTTGACGATGAGTGGATGCGCCGATTTTAGAAATAAAATCTCAGCAGACAAAAAGAAAAAAGAGGAGATTAGCGCTTTAAAAAAGAAAAATTATGAAACTTTAATAAAATCCCTGGCGAATAATTCGTTATTGAAAGGAGCGCAAACCGAGAAGGTCAAGGAGATGTTTGGAGAACCAGATGATATCCTCCTATCAGGTTCCGCGGTTGGAAAATTTGAGGTCTGGACTTATGAGAAAGTTCAAGAAAAAAATTACACCCCCGATCGGCAACCCATCCGGTTGTATTTTGACGGCAATAAATTAATTAATTGGGAATATTGAATTAATTTCACGATATCCGAAGATTGTGCTTACGGTAAATACGCGATTGCGTTGTTTGAAAAATACAGATGCACTCCAGAGAAAAAAAACTTGCTATTTTAACCCCTTTCGCGTAAAATTTTCCGAAATTATTTTCAGCCCAATTTTGTGTCTGTAAAACCTGTCCCAATTGCGACGAAGCAATTCTCCTGATCTGAAAAATGTTGAGCGGGGAGTTCATTAAATGATCAGGGCTGTTGAGTTTTTCCATATTTCAAAAGATAGAGCAACCTAGTATAAAGGCGGCGTAGCTCAGCCCGATAGAGCACTCGGCTCATACCCGATTGGTCAGTGGTTTAAATCCACTCGCCGCCACTTAGAAATTTGACGATTCCCTTTTCCCAAGGCATCACGTTGAGCTTTTTAAATATTAGAGTCCATTTTTGATATGGAATGTTATCGCGTTTTGACGATTATTCTTTTAACTCTTGCGATCTGCCCAACGGCGATGATCGCAACGGGGAGCGCTGATTCCGATAGGGATGAATTATTTGGTTTTCAAAAAAAATATGAAAATGTTTTGGTGGCTCGTGTCGTTGGCGCCGATACGATTATATTAGAGAACGACGAAAGGATTCGGTTGATCGGTTTAACCGTCCCGAATCCGCCCAAAAAAACAGCGCTTAAGAAAGACAAGTTCGGTTTTCCCATAGAAGAATTTAATCCGACCACACCTATTGAGGAACAAGCGTTGAATTTTACCAAGGACCTTCTTGAGGGGCAGGCTGTACGTCTGGAATTTGATGAAGAGCAAAAAAACGACAATCTTGAGACCCTGGCTTACGTTTTTTTAAAGGACGGAACATTGGCCAATGCCGAAATTTTGAGAGCGGGATTTGCCAACCTAAAAATTGTTCTCCCCAACACCAAATATTCTCAACAACTGCGCAGTGCCTATCAAGAAGCCAAGCGTGAGAAACGCGGTCTACAAGGCGAATAACCCGGTTATGATGACGTACATATTAATCCTTTTATGTTTTGTCCTCGGCATGGGAGCGATTGCTTTCATCGGAACAAAATGGTTTAATCGTTTTTAATTCTCAATGGATATTATTGATCAATTCAAACGGATGATTAAAGAGAGTGCTCTCTTTAAAAAAGGCGATCGTGTCATCATTGGGGTATCCGGGGGGGCTGATTCGATTTGCCTGCTCTATTTGCTTGATCGCTTCAGGTATGATTTAGGGATTGCGTTGCATGTGGTCCATGTTAATCATAACCTGCGTTGCGGATCTAAGTTGGATGAGCATTTTGTGATTAAAACCTGCGCGGCGTTGAAATTGCCTTTAACCGTCAAGAATCTGGAGAAGAAATTTTTTAATAAAGTCGGATCGATCGAAGCGCTGGCGAGAGAATACCGTTATCAGGCCTTTCGGGCCGTGGCAAAAGCAAATAAAATTACCAAGATCGTGTTAGGGCATACCCAGGATGATTTAGCCGAGACAATTCTCATGCATCTGTTGCGTGGGACCGGTTTTATGGGGATGAGAGGGATGATCCCAAAGCGGGAGATGCAGGGGGTTGTATATATCCGTCCGTTGATTGATATTTCGCGCAAGGAAATTGAAATATTTCTCAAAAGCGAGAAGATCAAGTTCCGCAATGATCCTTCGAACCAAAGTTTGAAATTCTTTCGTAATAAAATTCGTAAACAACTGATCCCGTTCCTTCAAAAAGGTTATAATGAAAACATCAAGGCATCACTCGCTCATTTGTCTGGGATTTTGGCTCAGGACTATGATTTTATTGAACGCCAAGCTAATAAACATTTCGAGAGATTAGTGACGCATCAAGGTTCGCGGCAGCGATCCTTGAGTTTGAACCCATTGGCCAAGCTGCATCCCAGCCTCCAGCGTATGGTGATTCGTCTAACAATCAAACAGTTGAAAGGAAATATCAACCAGATCACTTTTCAGCATATCCAGGAAATTGCCGATTTAATTTTTTCCAGACCAGATCAAGCTGTGGTTCATTTACCAAACAGTCTGCGGGTCACGAAACGGAAAAATAGTCTGGATTTTTCAATTTTACACAGTTGAGTTTCACCCAGTTCAATAACGAAGTGCAAGACAGAGGGAAAAAATGATACCCTTTGTGTATGCCAAAACAATATAACCAAATCACAGCCGATGAACGGGATAAAATCGCCGTCTATCTTGCTGGAG
>JAHFFY010000016.1 GCA_023247705.1 Candidatus Omnitrophota bacterium
GGTATTAATGGTTCTATGATTGCCCATTGCTCGTCTTTAAGATCCATAAGCTCACCTCCTAGAAATATTTTATCGGAGATGAACTTCGTTAAAAGTTATTTATGAGATAAATTCTAATATCCAAATCCCATGATTTCCCTTAAATTGCGGGATAAAGTCAAATTTACTGAGAGAACTTGTAATCTTTTCATGAATGGTAACCACTTCATCCATGGAAAAATAAATAAAGGCAAGGCCGCTGATCTTAAAAAAAATTTTGTCGGCGAAAATTGTAAAATTTCGTAAACGGCTTACCAATAAGAAGACCAAACCGACACCCAATAATTGTATCGAGGAAAACCAGGTGGGAATATTTGCTTCCCCGTCCAGGTCAAATAATATTTTAATATGCCAGGAAGGATTCCCCGCATAGGTGCTACCAAGATAAATCAGAACGAGAAAAAGTTCGCTGACGATCAACCAACCAATCAGCCGTTCCACTTCCTCGCGAGCCGATTTCTTTTTAACGGAAATTGAATTCATATCGGAAATTCCAGATTCACCCAATTGGCCGTGGATTTATGGATAAAGTAAAAAGGGGCACACTTATTTCTTGAGAAAGAGGTCTGCCCCCTTTTCGCCTCCTTTTTCCTTCGAAATGAATGTCCTATTTTTGATTAACTCTTTCGATTTTTTCAATGAGATATGCTACAAATTTTTTATTTTGATTTGGTTTAAAAATGGCAAAGGCAAATCGTGCAGAATTTTTATAGAAAAATGATATATACTCCTCTTTAACCAAAAGCATTCCGAAGCTAGTCCATTAGAATAACGATCGGTAATTCAATATATAACAAAAAAGATCGATGATGATCAATTATGGAAAGTAAAACAAGGCTGGCTACGAAAAACCAACCCACGTTAGACCATTCTTCTTGGTTTGCCTTCCCCATCATATGTTTTGGGTCAAGATCCTCATACTTATATTCCGTCACATTCTCAGAGAAAAAACTTTTGTAGTCATAGATAACTTTATCTTCGAAAGTTCTGATTTTTGTTTTCCCAAAACCTTCTAATAAAAATTTTGTTCTCGTTCCATGATTTTTATTCCGACTAATGATAAACAATTCTGTTCAACGTAATTTTCTAACCCCGAAATAAAACGACAACGCGTACATCGCGATGGCCAATAAATAGAGGAAACTGAACCCGGTCTGCATGGAAAAATATTCACACGCACCACCCACGATTCCTCCCAGCAGATTAAAAGCAAAAATACCGGTGACATCCTTCGTCTTCTTAAACAAAGCGGCAAAAATCATCCCCGCGAAAAACATCGGCAATGCCAAAATCAACGACGCTAGAAAGAAACCGGCGCCCCGGTTAAAGGCCAAATAGAGATCGGGTTTAATCAACCAATTTAAGAGAATGGCCGCAAACAAACCGAAATAAATGGGCTTCACATTTTGAACCTTCCATCGTTCCACAACGATATTGGCCAACAGAATCATGACCAAGATTGAAACAATCACAATGGAACTCACGACCCATGTGGATCCGAATAACAGCGCGAAACGGGTGATGCTGACGGTTTCAAGCAACAGGAACCCGGCCCCCAGAAAAAAGAAAGGCGCGTTAAAGCGCTGCCAGGGACGTTCAATGGCATTGCCGATGCACACCAGCGCAAAGAAAAGAACGATGGCCAAGACCGTTAAATAATGCCGGGGAATTCCGCGCTTAAGGAGATACAAATAAGGCCAATCATCGGAAATCAGCTTTGTGTCGGAAAATCCCTCTTCGAAAACAAAATCCCCGCCGGAAGGGAGCTTCAGGTCTTTCACCATTTCTCCGGCAAGAAAAATAACGGTATCCCCCGGATTGTACGTGGTCGCTCTGACCGCCTTGACCTGATCACCGAAATTTGCCTTTAACCCGGCGTATAATTTTTCTTCGACCCATTTTTTAAAACCTAAATAGGTCAGCGACACCAATCCGTTGGGTTTAAGCCGTTTTTTGATATCCGCAAAACTTTCTTTGGTATAAATAAAATTATCCAGGCGCACGCTCGAGAATTGAGAAAGAACACGGTGGGCGTCCAGATAACCGAAGGTGATGAGATCATATTTTTTGTCTGTCTTTCTGATGAATGAGCGCGCGTCATCCACGGTGACTTTGACCTTATCGGAACGATAGGGTTTTTCCCTATGCAGAGATCTGCCTAGCGTCGCGATAAACGGATCAATTTCGATGGCATCTATCTCTTCGGCCCCTCGTCTGAGCGCCGCGGCGACGTCATTTCCGGAGCCCGCCCCCAGGACGAGAACTTTTTTGGCGTTCACGATGGAATACGGAAATTCGTATATCTCTTTATAACGTTTTAATTCCGGCGCTTTCAGCAGACGTTCATCACTTAAGTTATAGGCATTTTGCAGTTGAGTATTATTAATGGAAATACGAAAATCCTGAGGGACCTGATTCGCTGTTGCCCACAGGGGTGTAATGGAGACTTTATGATAAGGAGACCAATAGAATTCTTTATTGGCGATGCCAACGATGTAGATCGTCAGAAATAAAATAAAGCTATGTAAAAGAATCCGCCGGATGGAAAATCTGACAAACCATAACGCGGCTCCCATCCCCCAGAAAAACCACCACACCGGATAGGTCATTAAATACGAGAGATACGAAAACGTCAATACCCCGACAAGACTTCCAAATATATTGATCGAATAGGCCAACAATGGATTTTGAAATGACTTTAAAGAGACTCCCAGCTTTTGTCCAAGCGTAACAAAAAGCATGGTACTGAAAATAAACACGACCGTTATGCTAAATAGAAAATTTATTCCATATTCCGAATAGAAACCTCTGAGGATCTCATCCTGGATCTGGTTGGCTGTGACCGGGACATAACTGAATCCAACCACAAATAAAGTCAAGACAAACACCAGAACTGAAAAAAGATTCATCAGGTCAAAATTCAATTCGGATAGCAGGCAACCGATCCCGAGTCCTAAAAAACACGATATTAAAACGATGTTAGTAAAGAAAGCCAGGATTTGAATATTCGAGGGAATCCAACGAATCAGTAGCACTTCAAAAAACAAGGCCAAAAAACTGATCAAAAATAGTTCGAATATATTTTTGATCAAATTTTTTCTGTCTGACAGTTTGTGTGTGTCGCGATTATTGGTCATGGGAGGGTTCCTTTTTGATATGTTCTATTTAATAAAAAACCGACTAAAATCGGGTTCGGCCACCAATGATGTAGTCCACTGTTTTCAAAATCGCTACGTCCCTGCTGGGTCGGCCAGCCACCGCTGTTTCTCTAACTTAGTCTCTTGGACAATCGCAAAAATTAAAATGATACAAAAAAAGATTGAAGAACCCACCGTCCCCAGGTTAATGCCTCCTTTGATAACTGGTTTAGTGAGAAAATCACCAAACGTGGCGCCAAAAGGTCTGGTTAAAACAAAGGCCAGCCAAAACAGTAAGACACGAGAAACTTTTGTAAAATAATGTAACAAAACAATCATGATCAGCAACCCGGATATTAAAATCGCACTGTGAACAAATCCAAGCCCCAAGCTGTCGGCAAGAAAATCTCCGGCCGCTGTTCCTAATGTGTTGGCCATCAAGAAGGCTATCCAATAAAAGATTTCCACGGATGGTTTCTCAAATATATTCGACATTGATCGATTTTTCTTTTCTATACCAAACCACCAGAGAGATCACTAGCAATGCTGTCAAGATCACAGAACCCCAAGTGTAACCCAGTTTCAATGTCCGGTCTATGAAGTCGGATATCGCCGTACCCGCTATCGCTGTCGCAGTAAAGGTGAGCCAATAAGCCAACGGATGATAGCCTTTCAAAAGAAGTTTAATCACAAGAAATAGGAGAAATAAAATCATGAATATCAGAATCGTTTCTCCATAACCCAAATTAAAGGTCATTGAAAACATATCTGCCCCGGTTTCTCCCAATGTTGTCGAGGCTATTTTAATGACCCAATATAAAAAGATAATATGCGGAACTCTATTTTTTAAATTTGCGTTCATCTCTGTCTGCGATCCTTTCTTGGATCATCCATTCGGACGTGGCGTTTTGTCTCGCAGCCGTAGGAATGAAAAATTATACTCTAATCTTTTCCCTCGAGCAAGCTGAGTTATCCGAAAATCAGGGGATTATTAGAGACAAGCATTATTTCATATTGCCAGGACTTTCGCGTTTGGCGATCTGCTTCGTTGCTACCTCCGGTGCTCGCTCAACGTACTTCTGTGTACATATCGCTTCGCTCCTCGGCAGCGCCTCGCATCTCATCCAAACGCGAAAGTCCTAATTGTTTAATGTTGCTCCTTATTTTAATTATTCATTTCCATTTAAACACGTGCATACCGGGCCACTCAGAATGTTCCATTTAAACTCGTACCCTGCAAATCCTTGCTCGGTGCATTGTTGGTGACACTGCTTAGCGCGTGACTCCGATTCAGCGTTTTTCTTTATGGAAAAATGAATAAGATAGCCGATGACCGGGACAAAGATGATGAAAACAATGAGTGTACGCCATACGCCGCTGTCCTTTTCCTGAGCCATAATCCATCCTTTCTTATTGGTTACGCCGCTTTCTCGGCGACGTGGTCAATGTACACCACTTCATACAGATGCGGATCAATCCGTTTGGTCAGTTGATAGGCTTCCTGCATATGCTTTTGGGCGTCGGGGTTTTTAAGCATGGCCGCAAAATCTTCACGGCTGCGCCATTGGGCATAATTGACGACCTTGGAACCGTCCAAAGACCGGTGGATATTGGCCGAAATAAAGCCGGGAAATTTGTTCATGGTCTCTTCGGTCGCTTTGACCAAAAGGTCGATCAATTTTTCCTGATTTGGCGGATCAACTTCAAAGACATTAATCAGCGTCACCAGCGGCTTCTTTTTGGATATGACGGTCACGATCTCTTTCCTCTAGGTTCTTGCGGTTTTTTAGTTTTTTTATTTTTTTGCCCGGGTTTATCCAGATTAAACATCCATTTCATTCCGAACTGGTCGGTGAGCATGCCGAAACGCAGCGCCCAGAATGTTTCCTGCAGCGGCATCTCAATCGTTCCCTTCTGGCCGAACGCTTTAAAAAGCTTTTCGCTTTCCTGAACGTTATCGCACTGAATGGAGATAAAAAAATTATTCCCCTGCTGAATGGGGATGTGCGGCTGCGTGTCCGAGGCCATTAAAACCACGTCTCCGTTCGAGAGCCTGGCATGCATGATCCAGTCCCGGGCTTCTTTGGGAAAATTCGAACAGCCGCCCGGCATATCGGCGTAAGGCACCAGATGAAGTTCACCACCTATACATTTCTTATAAAACTCCATGGCTTGCCGACAATTGCCTTGAAAAATTAAATACGTATTCATACTTCTCATCATTGGCTCCTTTCAACTCTTTGCTGATCATATCTGACCCGATCGATTTCGGTTCAAATTATAGCAAAAAGACGGATGATATTTTAAAAAGAATAACAGATCTTTTTCTCTTAACGTAATGATCGCGCATGAAAACCAATCGAAATTTTAGGCTTTTCCTCTTCTTTCATCAACCGGCGGATCGCTTCGAAAACGATCTGAAACTGCGCGTCGTAATTTTTCTCCAATTCATTTAATTTCTTTGCCAACTTTTTATGCGTTGATAAAATCTCTCTCAGATGAACAAAAGCTCGCATGATGGAAATATTCACTTCAATCGCGCGATGACTGCGCAGGACACTCGAACGCATGGCCACCCCTTGTTCGGTGAATGCATCTGGCAAATACTTCGCATGCTGACCTTGTTCTAAGGTACCCAAATGGCACCTTAAGAAATTGTATTCTTTTGTGGTAAGCTCCAGGATAAAATCAGACGGAAAACGCGTCCGGTTTCTTTTCACCGCTCTTTTCAGTTGTTTGGTTTCCACGCCATAGAGTGTGGCCAAATCAAAATCCAACATGACCTTCTTACCACGCAGTAAAAATATTTTTTGTTTAATATAGTCTAGGGTGACAATCGAAACTCTGGCTGCAGGCATAAAAAAATCCCCTTTCGTTTCATCAAACTCGTGAGGGGATAAAAGTGGAAGCGATTCTCGAGGGATATCTTATCCGATTGCGGAATTTTGTCAAGCAGGCCGGAACGCAAACATCGATCGCTCTAATCTACGCGGTTAGAATGATTGATCGTTCCATCATCGTATTTAATCATCAATTGTTTCATCGATTCTCCTTTCTTAGATTAATCCTTTTTCTCAACTCCTGGACATTTCCCCTGCACCTCTTCGCTCCCTTTCCCCTCCCTCTCCAACACCTGACCGATCAACGGCGGCGGGGATCCGGGGATCGGGGACTGCGACCAGGTTTTGGGATAGACAAAGGTTTCGCCGATGAACAAACGCTCCTCAGGTTTGTCCGAGAGAAAATTGCCGGTGATCACGATCCGGATGCGATCGGTTTTATATTCCGCTGGCGCCATGAGACTGCGTTCGATTTTGAGCGTCGCGGTGTTGAAACCTGGCTTGAGACGGACGGGAATTTGTTTATCGTGGCTTGGGGAACTTGGATCGAGATAAGTGCCGGCCGCAAGTTCGGCGAAACGGGAGCCTTGGGGATCGTAAATATAATCGACCGCAAGCTCCAGGAGATCGTTGGTTTCGTTGGCAATGCGCACTTGACGGATCCGTCCGTAACCGAAACCGGTGCCCGGGTCGGTTTCCGGGAAGGCGGCCCCGGAGAGAACATGACGCCAGGATTTTTCATACGGAAAAACCCTCTTGGCCAGATCAGGAAGAAACGCATATCCTTTTTTCCGGTACATGGTGATTTCAATCGCATCCGAAGTAAAACAATCCGGCGCGTCGCCGGTTGCGCTCATCGCGATCACCGCCTTGTGTTGTCCGGCATAGAGCTGGGCCGGAACAAATCCCGTGAACGGAACATACGCACCGTCACGCAAAAGCCCGGCCTGCAGATTCGCCCAATCTTCGCCTTGCGGGTCGTAATTGTATTCGACTTCAATATTCCAAGAATCATCTGCTTCGTTTAAGACTTTTAATCCCAGAAGCTGATTATTGCCGACAGTAACGGTCTGCACGTAGCGGTCTGCATGATTGGACTCCGCCTCCGGCGGATTAATGATTTCGCCGGTGTCGGCGCTAAAATCCAATTGACGTCCGTCGATTAAGGTAATCCCAAAAACCGTTAAGCCATTCTCAAAACGAAACCCGCGATACTCCCGGATGACCGAGTAATGCGAGATCGATCGCGTCACATTCCCTGGATCGCCGGCTAAATCCAAATTGGAATACCGCTTTAACCACTTGTCATTCTTATAAAACTCCATCGCCAGATCATCGGAGGAGGCCTCAGTGCCCCGGGCCCACACGCCGGGCCGGACCACATCAATTCCGTCGTCGGCCGGTTCAAGATAAAGATGCGCAGCATACCAGGGATATTTTGCAATCAGGACATCTTTTTTCTTTCCCACCTTGAAAATCCTCGTCTCACCTTCCGTGCCCCAACCCTTCGCTGGGACCGATTTGGCGTAGTACCCGCCGCCGAAACTGATTTCGATGTGAAGGACATTAGGCCCTTGGGAATCCGCGTGCGTTATCATCGGATTGATCAAAGAGATCATGGCCGACAAGGCACAGAACAAAACGTTTCTTGACATAACAATAGCCATCTTCGCTTCCAAAAGCAGCATGAATTTTTTCATCACCAAACTCCTAATATCGTATTGAATACGAACGCTGTTCAGTATAAACAATCGTCTGTTAAAAATAAAGGAAATTTCAAATCATAAACGAGATCCAAAAATTGACCTTTTCTTGATTTGTCTTTATTCTCTTCCTTTACTACCATTAATTAATTTCATTAATAAATATACTTCTTGTTCGAAATTATTATAAAATATCCTCTATTAAGGATAATGAATATGATTTCTTTTTTCTTTTACTTGTTCGCGACAATTTTAATTCTGGCAAGTCTGGCCGTGGTCCTTGCCCGTAATCCTCTTTATAATGTCTTGTCTTTGGTCGTTGTCATCTTCTGCTTGTCTTCTCTGTTCATTCTTCTTGAGGCCTTCTTTGTCGGGGTCATTCTGCTGCTGGTGTACGCGGGCGCGGTCATGATCTTTTTCCTTTTTGTCGTGATGTGCTTGAATCTGAACGGGCAGACATTGAACGCGCTCCAGCAAAGTCGTTTCCGCTTGCTGGAATGTCTGATCGGGGTTCTATTTTTATCCGAATTTTCGTTCGCCATCAAAAGTTTCCTGACCGCACCGGCGATGCCGGCGTCTTCAATCCGGGGGACCATTGAAACCGTGGGCAAAATCCTCTTTACGGACTATCTGCTTCCCTTTGAATTGACCTCCTTTCTTTTGCTCATTACGATTTTCGGGATTGTTGCTTTGGCGAAAGGGGCATTGAGTACCGGGGTGGATGATCCTGTTGAAACGAAACCAATCGGAGGGAGTCAATGATCGGGCTGGGGCATTATCTTCTGTTAAGCGGATTTCTTTTTTCCGTGGGGGTGATCGGGATCACGATCAACCGCAACGTGCTCAAAATCCTTCTTTCCTTAGAACTTCTTTTAGCGGCGTCCAACCTTTCCTTCGTTGCCTTCTCCCGCTTTAATGGCGATTACGCGGGACAATTGATCGTGTTCTTTGTGATTCTCGTCGCGGCGGCCGAGGTGGCCATTGGACTGGCGATTGTGGTGTTGATGTACCGTCATTTTTCAACACTCCAGGCCGATCAACTAAAGGATCTGAAATGGTAAACCCTCTCTTGGCTTGGATCGCTTTTTTTGCACCGTTGACCGCCTGCGTCCTCATCACGCTTTTTTTCCTGCGCTCCAAGACGTTGAGTTCTCTGGTTGCAATCGCTGGCATCCTGATTTCTTTTGCCTGCACCGTTTTACTGGCCGCCCAAATCTTTCAAACGCATCCCGCAACCGAATTCCAACAATCCTTTCCTTGGATTCAGTTTGACGGCTTGACCATTGATTTCGGTGTCCTGATCAATCCTCTGGCGATCATGATGCTGTTGGTCGTCACCGGCGTTGGAAGCGCCATTTTTATTTATTCCCGGGGATATATGGCTGAAGACCCCGGCATGCCACGCTTCTTCGCTTACTTGAGCCTGTTCGCGTTCTCCATGATCGGAATCGTTCTGGCCAATAATTTTATTCAGCTCTTCATGTTTTGGGAGCTGGTGGGATTGAGTTCATATCTGCTGATCGGTTTCTGGTACGAAAAACCCTCCGCCGCGGACGCCGGGGTCAAGGCGTTTGTGGTCAACCGGGTCGCGGATTTCGGATTTTTGTGCGGGATCATTTTTCTGTGGAGCATTTCCGATATCGGGGCCGGACGGAGTTTTCTCTTTACAGATTTGATGGGGGTTGTTTCCCGATTGGATCCTCATGGGCTGACGGCCATCGCCCTTTTAATTTTTTGCGGGGTCGTCGGGAAATCCGCTCAGGTGCCCCTGCATGTCTGGCTGCCGGATGCCATGGAAGGTCCGACGCCGGTCAGTGCCTTGATCCACGCGGCAACGATGGTGGCCGCGGGGATTTATTTGCTGGCCCGCACGTTTTTTATCTTTGAACCGTTGACAAGTGCACTCACGGTGATTGCGTATACGGGTGCCATCACGGCATTCCTGGCGGCCACCCTCGCGATCGTTGAAAATGATATTAAAAGAATCCTCGCCTATTCCACCCTCAGCCAATTGGGATTGATGGTCATGGCCTTGGGGTTAGGCGGACCGCTTCAGGGGATGTATCATTTAACCACGCATGCCTTTTTCAAAGCGCTGCTCTTTCTGGGCGCGGGCAGTGTCATTTACGCGCTGCATCACGAACAAAATATCTGGGAGATGCAGGGACTTTTAAAACAAATGCCGGTCACGGGCTGGACTTTTTTGATCGGGACTTTAGCTTTGTGCGGCGTTTTTCCGTTGAGCGGCTTTTGGAGTAAAGATGAAATCCTCGCTTTGGCGGCAGAAAAAAATTCGCTTCTTTATGGCATCGCAACAGCGACCAGCGCTTTAACCGCTTTTTATATGGGACGTCTTTTCTGGACGGCATTTGGGGGCAACGGGGTCAAAGACCATCACGGCCACGCCGCCCATGAGTCTCCGGCGGTGATGACCATGCCTTTGATCTTTCTGGCAATCCTCTCCGTTGCGGGAGGGTTCATCGGGATTCCCCATTTCCTCTCCCCTCAAGAAAAACCAGCTCCCTTGCACATCATGGTCGCTTTGATTTCGTCGGGAATTGCAATTCTAGGATTAACCATTTCATACGCGATGTATCACAAACGCCCCGCCCGCGACCCTTTAGAAATAATGCTCGGGCCGATTTATCCTCTTTTAAAAAATAAATACTATTTCGATGTGGTCTACGGCTGGTATGTCGACCGCGTGCAGCAAAACGCCGCGATCCTTTTAGAGTGGATGGAAAAAACGTTTATCGTCCGCTTAGGCGTTCACGGCGTCAGTAATGCAGCGAGAACCGGCGGGGATATCCTGCGACGATTGCAAACCGGGTTGGTGCAATTCTACGCCCTGGTTTTTGTTTTGGGCGTTATCTGTTTATTTTATATTATGGTCAATAATCTATGACGGTCCCCCATATTCTTTCCTGGATCCTTTTATCGCCTTTGGCGGCCTTAAGCATTATTTTCTGGATGCCGTCGAATAACGTTCCTTTAATCCGCAGGATCGCGAACATCGGCGTTGGGTTGCCGTTTCTTTTATCCCTCTGGGTCTTTTTTAACTATGACTACACCTCAGGTGGATTTCAATTTGAGGAACAAATTCCCTGGGTCGTGCCGTTGGGTATTTCTTATCATTTAGGCATCGATGGGATCAATGGAGTGATGATCCTGCTTCTGGGGTTCGGGTCCTTCGCTGGGGTTCTCGTGTCTCAGAATATTCAAGAGCGGGTCAAACGATATTATATCCTGCTCTTGTTGATCGTCATCGGCACCTATGGCGCTTTCCTCTCCGTGGATATTTTCTTTTTCTATTTTTTCCATGAGGTCGCGGCGATTCCAACGTTTCTTCTCATCGCTCTTTGGGGATCCGACCGTCGCGAATATGCTGCCATGAAACTGACGCTGTATTTAACGGCCGGAGCAACCTTAGCGCTGGTCGGGCTATTGAGTCTATATCATGCCGTCGGGCTCGAGTCATTTGATTTGATCCAGATCCAAAAATATTTGGTCGGTCATCCTTTGCCCGTTGAAGTGCAGCATTGGATCTTTCCGCTGATTGTCGTTGGGTTCGGGGTCACATTGACGCTGTGGCCTTTTTATACCTGGGCGCCCGTTGGATACGCCTGCGCCCCAACGGCGGTGAGTATGCTCCATGCCGGGGTACTGAAAAAATTGGGCGCCTACGCGATCCTGCGCTTCGCGGTCCAATTGATGCCTGATGCCGCCGAAACCTGGATGCCGATCGTCGCCACCCTGGCGGTCTTCAATATTCTTTATTGCGGATTGATCGCGCTGATCCAACGAGACCTAAAATATATTTTAGGATACTCCAGTTGCAGCCACATGGGCTACATCCTGCTCGGACTGGCGTGCCTGAATGTCATCGGTCTCAACGGGGTCGTCTTTTTGATGTTTGCCCACGGAATCATGGCCTGTCTCGGATTTGCCTTGACCGGATTTCTGGCTGAACAAACGCAGACCCGTCATCTCGATGAGCTGGGCGGACTGCTGAAACGGTTGCCTTTTATCGGCACCTGTTTTGCCATGATGGCGTTGGCCTCGGCGGGGGTACCGGGATTCGGCAATTTTGTCGCGGAGATCATGGTCCTGTTGGGTGCCTGGGACCATTACCGCTGGCAGACCGTCGCAGCGGTCTTGGGAATTGTGTTCACGGCCGTTTATATGCTCAAGGCAATCCGGCTTGGTTTTCAAGGGCCGATTCAACCGCGTTGGACGCAATTGACGGACGTGCAAACATTTTCCGAAAAACTCCCCTATATTGTCCTGCTGACGGCGTTAATCGCCGCGGGATGTTTTCCATCGTTAATTTTAAAAAGAATCGAATCAGGAACAAAACCTAATTTTAAAAACACCTTGAATGAAGTCTCATTCGCAAAACAGGAACCCAATAAAGCCGATCGGCCGATGTCCATGGCCTCGATCCGCTGAGGATATATTTAGAAAAAAAATATGTTTCCTATCATTCACTGGAATTTAATTTCGCTCGAACTCCTGATCACAGTCACCTTGGTCGGGCTGATTGTCCTGGATATTTTGCTCCCCCCAGAAACAGGGAAAGACTGGACAGGCCTGATCAGTTTTACAGCACTTTTGATCATGATCGGATTCTGGTCGACCCAACGAAACCTCTCCGGAGAAACAATGGGCGGGATGTTTATCATGGATTCCCTGGCCTGGTTCTTCAAAGGATTCTTCTTGCTGGCCATGGTCTTCGTGTTTCCGATGACACGGCAATTCTTAAAATCGCTACCGAAATGGCGAAACGAATTTTATTTTCTGCTGTGGTTGGCGCTGCTGGGGATGTGTCTCGTTGCGTCTTCGGGGGATTTTCTGATGCTTTTTATCTCAATCGAGATCCTGACGATTTCTCTGTATGTCATGACCGCTTATCTTAAAAGCGATCATCATTCGCTGGAAGCGGGTATGAAATATTTGATCTTAGGGGCCCTGGCCTCCGGATTTCTTCTTTACGGCATCAGTTTTCTCTACGGTGTAACACATTCCACTGGTTTTGCGGTGATCCAGGGCTATGCCGCCACCCACGCGATGAATCCGACGATCTTGTTTGGACTCGTTCTCATCTTCGCGGCGATTGGATTCAAGATCGCCTCAGTTCCTTTTCACCTTTGGGTCCCTGACGTCTATCAAGGGGCACCGACCCCGGTGACGGCTCTTTTGTCCGTTGGATCAAAGGCCGCCGGATTTGTGATCCTGATTCGTCTTTTCTTCGGGGTGTTTGCCTCCTGGCATCCTCAATGGAGCAGTGTCTTCGCGCCGCTCGCCGCGTTGACCATGTGCTACGGAAACTTAGGGGCGTTGTTTCAAACCAATATCAAAAGATTGTTCGGGTACTCGAGCATCGGACACGCCGGTTATCTCTTGATGGGGGCGGCGGCCGGATCGATCCTGGGCGCGTCGGCAATCAATTTCTATTTATTGGGATATCTTTTTACGAACCTCGCAGCGTTTCTAGTCATTGTTTTATTTTTTGTTACCAACAAAAGCGATGAAATCAACGATTACGCCGGGCTGGCAACACGCTCTCCTCTTTTGGCCGGTGTTCTTCTTTTGGCACTGGTCTCATTGGCGGGGGTGCCGCCGCTCGTCGGCTTTTTCGGGAAATTTACGCTGCTGATGGCGACCGTCCAAAGCGGTTTGCTGTGGCTGGCCCTCATCGCAGCGGTGAACGTCATTATCTCTCTTTATTACTATCTGATAGTTGTCAAACGTCTCTATGTGGATCCGCCTCGAGTGAATTCGCCGATCCCGATTTCTTCATCAATGCGCTTCATCCTTTGGATGGCCGTTGCCGGAATCGTCGGGATTGGGATCATTCAGGGGCCATTCCTGGAAGCGGCGATGACAGCGGCAAAAGGAATGTGCTTTCTTCCATAGGAGAACTTTTTATGACTAATCCACTCGGTTCACAACAACGGCCGTTACGCGCCGCGATGATCGGCAGCGGTCCCAGCGGATTTTACGCCGCTGAAAATTTATTACATACCAAAGACATGCAAGTACAGGTAGACATGTTCGAGAAACTTCCGGCCCCCTTTGGCCTCGTGCGCTATGGCGTCGCCCCGGATCATCCCAAGATCAAAAACGTGACGAAGATTTATGAAAAAGTTGCCGAACAAAAAGGATTTCAGTTTTTAGGGAATGTCGAAGTCGGGCGGAATATCTCGGTCGATGAATTGCGCCAATTTTATGATGTGATTATCTTCGCGACTGGCGCGGAAAAGGACCGCAAGCTCGGGATTCTGGGAGAAGATCTACCCGGGTGCCACACCGCGACGGAATTTGTGGGCTGGTATAACGGGCATCCGGATTTCCGGGAAGAAATTTTTGATTTATCGCAACCGATTGTTGCGATTATCGGACAAGGCAATGTCGCGCTGGATGTCGCAAGGATTTTAGGCAAATCCGTTGATGAATTAAAAAATACCGATATCGCCCGCCATGCGCTCGAAGCCCTGGCGGAAAGCAAGGTCAAAGAAATCCATATCTTCGGTCGGCGCGGGCCGGCCCAGGCCGCGTTTACACCCGTTGAAATCCGTGAGTTTGCCGAATTCGCCGATTGCAATTGCATCGTCAAACCTCAGGATCTGGAACTCAACGAATCCAGCCGCAAAGAGCTGGAAGACCCGGACAATGCCGTGCGCAAAAAGAATTACGAAATCCTCCTTCAGCTCTCCCAAAAAAAGCATGAGCCCAAAAAAAGACAGATCATTTTTCATTTCCTGAAAAGCCCGGTTGAAATTTGCGGCGCGAAGCATTTGGACAAAATTATTTTTGAAAAAAACATCCTGGTGGGTAACCCCGGTGAGCAGAAAGCCCGGGGATCGGGAGAGCGCGAAGAGATCCGTTGCGATCTTCTTTTTAAAAGTGTCGGTTACCGCGGTATTCCGATCAAAGGCCTTCCCTTTCATGATCAATGGGGCATCATCCCGAATCAGCACGGCCGTGTGGCGGACTCGGAACAGATCTATTCGGGACTTTACGCGGTGGGCTGGATCAAACGCGGTCCGACGGGTGTCATCGGCACCAACAAACCCGATGCTGAAGAAACCGTCAAGATGATAATGGAAGATCTTCCTCATCTAAGGCCCTGCAAAACTCCGGACACCGAGGCCTTAAAAAAACTACTCCAACGCTATGAAATCCGTGTCGTCAGCTTCGCGGACTGGAAAAAAATCGACGCCGCGGAAATCGAACGCGGGAAAGAATCCGGAAAGCCCAGGGAAAAATTTGTGAAGGTGTCGGGGATGTTGGGGGCGATTTAAAGAGAATCCTCCTCCTTTGTCAAACCCGTTTTTAATCGTTGATCCCTCTATACTTTAAAGGAAATCAACTAACTGACAAAGGACGAGCATCCCTAACAGCTCCTATTTAGAATGAAATCCAATAGACACTTTGGGCTTTCCTTCCTCTCTCATCAATTGTCGGATCGCGTCAAAAACCACACTGAATCGATGTTCATATTTCTTCTCGAGTTCTTCAATCTTGCGCGCTAAATTCTTATGACTGGCCAAAATCGTTCTTAACTTCGTAAATGTCCTCATAATCTGGATATTAACCTCGATCGCGCGATCACTGTTGAGAACGCTCGAGAGCATTGCCACTCCATCCTGTGTGAAGACATACGATCTTTTTCTTAAGCCCATTCTGTCCTGATTGGAAGTCGCACAATGCGACTTCCAATTTTCAAACTCCTTCTCGGTCATTTGAAACATAAAATCCGATGGAAACCTTTTAAGATTCCGTTTGACCTGTTCATTCAACCGTTTCGTCGGGACGCGATACAATTGCGCCAGATCACGGTCGACCATCACCTTTAAGCCTCTCATTAATATTATTCTTGATTCGATGCGTTCCCGTGGAATTAATCTCGTGGACATAGTTTTCCCTTTCTTAAAATAGTTAAAGTTGATTGTAAGGAAAACCGAATGTTTTGGGGAAGGATTTGTATAGCGTTTAAGAATAAAGAAGAATGTAAAATTTGTCAATATGAAAACTTAAGCAGGACTAGTTGATTTCCTTCAAAATATAGAGGGATCAACTATTAAAAACTAGTTTGACAAAGTACTAGAACCAATTACCACAAACCAAAAATTGGAAGTCGCATTTTGCGACTTCCAATTTCTATATTTCCCAACACCAAAATATATATTTAACCGTCCATCAACCTCGTCTTGTCATAAATCATACTCTCGCGGGAATACGCGGCGATGTCGAGTTTGCCGGTATCCATGCGGATGGCGTCCTCCGGGCAGACTTCCACACAGAAACCGCAGTAAACGCATTTTCCAAGATCGAGGATGAACTCGGCAGGATATTTTTCGATGTTGGGATCGGGGTGTTCGGCGGCGGTGATTTCAATACAGCGCGCCGGGCAAACGGTTTCGCACATCATGCAGGCCACACATCTAGGAGACCCGTCTTCGCGTTTCATCAGGCGGTGGCGCGTTCGTAAGCGTTTGGCCAAAGGCCGCGGTTGTTCCGGATATTGATACGTGACCGCAGCCGGAATATCTTTATACAGGCCGAAAAGGTGTAGGATATGCAATCCTAAATTGCGAAAGAAATGTTTCGAGGTCAGCGCGATACCGCTGACAACCGTCGGGATATAAGTTTTTTCCCACCAGGTCAGTTCGCGGCGGTTGCTTTGTTTCCAGGCGCGCTTCATCTGAGCGACCCGCAAAAGCGCAAACGGTCCTTTGACCTCGAAATATTTTTCCAGATTATTGCGACGTTGTTTAGTTGGATTTTCCATAAATTTACTTTAGTAAAACTAAGACAACTGCCGTAAGGGCAATGTTCAATAAAGAAGCCGGAAGCAAAGTCTTCCACCCTAAATCCATCAGCTGGTCATAACGAAAGCGTGGCAACGTCCAGCGGACAGCCATGAGGATCCAGATAAAGAGACTCACTTTGACAAAGAACGACAACACGCCTAAGATCGTGACCGGCAAATTGGAAAGGACGATCTGCGCCCCCCACGGAAAATGAAACCCGTCCGGATGCAAATACGGCACCTGCCATCCGCCGAGAAACAACGTGGTCATCAACGCCGCGACCAACACCGTTTCAACCAAATCCGCCAAAAAAAACATCCCGAATTTCATCCCGCTATATTCCACAAAATACCCGATAATCTCGGATTCCCCTTCGGGAAGATCGAAAGGCGTACGCTTGGTTTCCGCGGTCGCCGCCGTCAAAAACAAAATAAACGCCAATGGCTGTACAAAAATGCCCCATTCAGGAAGCCAGCCGTTTAGAAGATAATCTCCCTGGGCGCGGACCAAGAGCTGCAGATCAAGAGTATTAAAGACCATAATGACGCCCATGATGGCGGCCCCCATCGTGATTTCATACGCAATCATCTGCGAAGATCCCCGCAGGCCACCGAGAAACGCATAATTATTATTGGAGGAAAAACCCCCCAGCACCACCCCATAAACGCCCATCGACATCATCGCAAAGATAAAAAGCAGCGCGATATTTATATTGGCTGCCTGCAGTTCAATGACACGATCACCAATAATGAGCCGGTCTCCGATCGGGATCGCCGCGAAACCGATCAAGGCAAACACAACCGACAGATACGGAGCGAGATTAAACAAAAATTTATTGGCCCCCTGCGGCATGAATTCTTCTTTACTGAGCATCTTCAAAACATCCGCGATGGCATGAAAAAGCCCCATCGCCTTGAAGCCAAAAATCTTCGCGCGATTGGCGCCGATCCGGTCCTGCATCACCGCACTTTGCTTGCGCTCGACCCAAGTCAAAAGCCCGGCGAGGCTAAACATGATCAGAATGACGCTCGAACTCAATATGAATTTGATGATGATATCCATTCGATTATTTCTTTAAAACCATCCCTTGGTCAACAATTTTTTCATAGGTCATTTCGGAAAATGCGCCAACGGATTGCGCGATGTCTTTAAAAATCGCATCCGCCCCGCGGTAGGAGAAAGGATTTCCCAATTTTTCCGACAACAAGGCTACGATCTCCCAATCGGCCTTGGCCTCACCTAAAGGCAAAAATGCCGGCCAGATCCGTTGGACCCGCTGCTGACAATTTGTAAAAGTTCCGTCTTTTTCCGCGTAAACCGCCGCCGGTAAAACCACGTGAGCATAACTGCCGGTTTCATTGATATTGCTTCCCTGCCACACGAAAAGTTTGACCTTTGTCGAAATTTGTTCAACAGTCTCTTTCCCGAACAATTTAACGAGGTCATGACCGAACACATATAAAACGTCGAGTTCGCCCTGTTTGGCTTTTTGAATGATGGACTGGGAATCGGTGCCGTTGGGTTGAATGATCGTTTGCGCGCCGGCGGTGTTGGGATTTTTGTCGGCTTTGATAAGAAAATCGTCGCTGTCGCCTGTTGGCTGGGGCACGCGGTAATCGATCTGAGAAACTTTTAAAGTGTCTTTGAAAAATTTCCGGATGATAAAAAGATCTTCATTGGTCAATTGGGCTGAGGCGATGACACCGATCCGATCCGACTTTCCCGAATCCTTAAGCGGTTGGATCGTTTGGGCGATCAAATCAATCGCCTTGTCCAGCGCCATGAGTTCATCTTTGCGCTGGGCGTATAAAACGCGGTGGTCATCAATGAAATGATAATTATAACGGCCTTCATCGCAGATCCAATACTGATTGACTTCCGGATTCAAGCGGGGCTTCAGGCGCATCGCGCGTTCGACCTTTTGGGTCCGCGGACGGGATTTGTCCCAATGGATTTCGATATTGCATCCCATGCTGCAGCCCGGGCAAACGGATTTGGTCTGGCCCAGATACCACACCCGGCACTTGAAACGAAAATCCTTGTCCGTCAAAGCGCCCACCGGACAAATGTCGACGACATTTCCGGAATATTTATTATCCAACTGCTTGCCCGGAACAAGATCCAGTTCCGAATGATCGCCACGATTAAAGACGCCGAATTCGTTGGTCTTGGTGATTTTGTCCGAAAAACGCACGCAACGCGTGCAAAGGATACAACGTTCCTGATCGAGCATGACGGTCGGGCCGATTGAAAAGGCCTTCTTATGTTTTTTGATTTTGACATCCACCAGACGGCTGTTGTATTGTCCGTGTTCCATGTAATAATCTTGGAGCTTGCACTCGCCGGCCTGGTCACACACCGGACAGTCCACCGGATGGTTCACCAGCAAAAATTCCAATACGGATTTACGGGCTTCGAGGGTTTTGGGCGAATTGGTTTTGACGACCATCCCATTCGCTACGGGCGTGTAACAGGCGATCTGGAGTTTCGGCTGCTTTTCGATTTCAACCATGCAGATCCGGCAATTGCCGGCGACCGGCAATGCCGGATGATAACAATACCACGGAATATTGATCCCTAATTTTTCGGCGGCTTGGATGACGGTTGTTCCCGCCGGGACTTCGATTTCTTTTCCATCAATGGTTAGTTTTGGCATATTTATCTCGCACTCTCTTGCAGATTCAAAAGAAGGTCACACTTTCCTTGGCTGACATGATATTCAAATTCACTGCGGAATTTCTGGACATAACTCCCGACCGACATCGTCACCGCATCACCGAACGCACAAATCGTGTTGCCACCGATATTGCCGACGATTCCAGGCAAATTGGCCACATCATGTTTCCGTCCTTCACCGTGATAAATCCGTTTGACGTTGCGATACACCCAGCCGCTGCCCTCACGGCACGGCGAACATTGTCCGCAGGACTCATGCGCGAAAAACCGCGCGGCAATCATCGCGGCCCAGACCATGCAGGTCGTCTCATCCATGACGATAATACCGCCTGATCCAGCCATCGATCCGACGGCTTTGAGAGAATCAAAATCCATTTTGACATCGATCTCATTGGCAGTCAGGATCGAGGCCGATATCCCGCCGGGCACAACGGCCTTCAATTGATGACCGTCCCGGATGCCGCCGGCATGTTCGTAAATAATCTCGCGTAACATCGTTCCCAAAGGCAATTCGTAAATCCCCGGCTTTTTCACATGACCGCTGACACAAAAAATCCGGTTGCCGCCGTTTCTTTCACAGCCTAATTTCGCGTACCATTCGGCACCGTTTAAAATAATCGGGGGAACACAAGACACCGTTTCCACATTATTTATGACGGTGGGACATCCGAACAATCCCACCACCGCCGGAAACGGGGGTTTGAGCCGAGGAAATCCTTTTTTGCCTTCCAGCGATTCCAGGAGCGCGGTTTCCTCGCCACAGATATACGCGCCCGCCCCCTGATGGACGATGATCTCAAGATCAAACGAAGTCCCCATGATCCCTTTTCCTAAAAATCCTTTTTGCTTCGCTTCTTCGATCGCGCCGTGCACCCGTTCAATCGATTTTAAATATTCTCCGCGGATATACACATACGCCTTGTGGCTGCCGATGGCGAAACAGGTGACAATGATCCCCTCGAGCAACGCGTGCGGATCCTGTTCAAGGATATATTTATCTTTGAAAGTGCCCGGTTCTCCTTCGTCGGCATTGATGACTAAATATTTTGGCTTGGGATTAGACTGAGGGATGAAACTCCACTTGGTTCCCGTCGCAAATCCCGCGCCGCCCAAGCCGCGCAGATTGGATTTTTTGATCTCATCGATGACTTGCGCAGGCGTCATCTGCGTCAGTGCCTTGCGGGCACCCTCATAGCCCTTATCGCGCAGATAAAAATCAAGACGATGAGAATCGGATTGGTTAAAATGTCTCGTTAAGATCTTTTGCATAATGGTTTTGTCTGGTTAACGGTTCTGATCGATCAACTCATCGATTTTCTTTTTATTTAAAAGCCCTTTATATTCTTCATTGCACTGCATCATCGGCGCAATCTCGCACGCCCCGAGACATTCAACGACATTCAGGCTGAATTTCCCGTCGGCCGTTGTTTCGCCGGGCTTGATTCCTAATCGCTGTTGAAAGTGCGTGATGATCTCTTCGGCTCCCAGCAGAGCGCACGACGTTGTCTGGCAGACCGAAAAATGACATTTGCCCTGGGGTTTCTGACGGAACAGATGATAAAACGAAACGACCTCATGGACATGCACAACAGGAATCCCCAAATAGTCCGCGATCTCTTTTTCGGATTCTGAGGAAATGATCCCCCTTTTCTCCTGAACAAAATGCAGGATCGGCAGCAGCGCCGCTTGTTTGCGTTCGTACTGGCTGGTGATCTTGTCTATTTCCGAAATAAATTCTTTCATCAAACGAATAAACTCCCTACGTCCCCCCCACCCTTACTCTCCCCACAAGGATGGTCCCACTCCTATGAATAACAAATAATTATCTGTCCAACTCCCCGGCGATCATATTGACCGAACCAAAGGTCGGAATCAGATCCGCCATCATATCCCCGACCAAACATTTCGGGAGTGCCGCCATGATCGGAAAACACGGCGGATGAACCCGCACCCGCCAGGGGTGATCGCCCCCGTCACTGACGATGTAAAATCCGAGTTCGCCGTTGGCGCCTTCCACCGGGAAATAAGCTTCTCCCACGGGAGGACGAATCCCGTGGCCGTACATCACGAGTTTAAAATGATTCATCAATCCTTCAATATTCCCGTAAGTGTCTTCTTTCGCCGGAAGGACGACATCTTTTTTGTTCGCGCTGATCCCAGCGTAATATTTTTTCGTGCTTCCCTGAAGCGTGGGATCCAGATCGACCTGATCTTCAATCAACCCTTCGGTCTCGCCCATTTTGGCCTTGTCCACCATTTTTGCGGCTGAAATAACTTCTCCGGTTAAATTTCCGGCGATCGGCCCATCCGGAATCTGCTGGAGACATTGCTCAACGATCCTCAGGCTTTGTTCCATCTCTTCCATCCGGACAAAATAACGGTCGAGGTTGTCGCCCTTGGTCCCGGTCGGGACTTCAAAGGTCAAACGATCATAGATTAAATAGGGATTCGCTTTACGGACGTCGTAAGAAACCCCCGTGGATCTTAGAAATGGACCGGTAATCCCGTAAGCGATGGCATCTTCGGCGGAAATGGTTCCAATATCTTTCACGCGATCGAAAAAAATCCGGTTACGGGTCAGCAACTTGTCCGACTCGATCAAAACTTTGCGTACCTCCGCGATCTTTTGGAAAGCCTTATCGGCAAAATCCGGCGTCAAATCCGCCTTGACCCCGCCGATGCGAACATACGAAATGGTTAAACGGGCACCGGTGATTTCTTCCACCAACTCATACAAATATTCACGGGCCTTGATCATATAAAGGAACGCCGACATCGCCCCCAATTCCATGGCGGAAGCGCCCAGACAGGTCAGATGATCGGTGACACGAGAAATTTCACTCATGATGACGCGGATATATTTCGCGCGTTCCGGGATATCGATGCCCAAAAGTTTTTCGACCGTCAACGCAAAGCCGACATTGTTGATCAACGGCGAAACATAATTCAACCGGTCCGTGTAGGGAAAACACTGCGCGTACATCACAGTCTCGCACATCTTCTCAAAGGCCCGATGGAGATACCCGATTTCGACATCAACGCCTTTGATCTTCTCTCCTTCCAATTCCATAATCAGCCGGATGACTCCGTGCATCGCCGGATGGGAAGGGCCTACATTCAATAACATCGAACGTGTTTCGGTCGTCATTGTTCTTTACCTGATTAAATAGCTGGTCCGATCAATGGCTGGCGTTTGTTAAACGGATAATCTTTGCGCAGCGCGTGCCCTTTAAATTCTTCATACATCAAGATGCGTTTTAAATTCGGATGTCCTTTGAAGCGGATGCCGAACATATCCCACACTTCCCGCTCATACCAGTTCGCGGAAGGCCACAAGTCACTGAGCGTATCAATCTCGGGATTTTCTTCGCCGACCGGGACCTTTAAGCGCAGACGGTGATTATGTTTCAGGGAATAAAAATGCGAAACGACTTCAAAGCGAGAATCTTTCTTGATTTTCCCGCCGGCAAAATTCAGATAATCGACTGCCGTCAAATCCATGAGGACATTAAAATCCAACTCCGGTGTTTCTTTTAAAAATTTGACCACGGTCCGTAAAGCGCCCGGACGGATCACCACGGTTTCATCCCCGCGAAAGGCGTGGGTTTCGATGATTTCGATTGAAAATTTTTCCTGAATTCTCTGTAAGGGAGTCATGACGACGATTCTTTTTCTCGGATATGTTCCTGAATGGAATAACCTTGCTGCAAATAGGCGGGCCGTCCGATTTTTGTTCGCGGATCGTAAAGCGTTCTCGATTGCTCTCCCCGCTGGATCTTCTCCTGGAGTTTCATCAAACCATCCAGCACATTTTCCGGACGCGGAGGACAGCCGGGAATATAAATGTCAACGGGAATGATCGTATCAATCCCCATCACGGTCGCGTAGTTATCATAAAAACCTCCGGTGCAGGTGCAAACACCAAAGGCCACCACCCATTTCGGTTCACACATCTGGTCGTGAACGGTTTTCAAGACCGGGGCCATTTTTTGGCTGATGGTTCCCACGACAAATAAAACATCCGACTGTCGCGGTGAAAAACGCGGGAACCCCGCCCCGAAGCGGTCCACGTCATAGTGACCGGCCGCCGTTGACATATACTCCATCCCGCAACAGGCCGTGACAAACGGATATTGAAAAATAGAATATTTGCGCGCCCAACCCAAAGCGTCGCTTAGTTTCGAAGTAAAAAAGTTAGCTGCGGAACTCATGAAAGACATTTTTAATCCTTAATCTAAAATTGGTTTCCAGTCACAGCGTCACCGGTGACGTGTGACTGGTGATTGGTGATTGGTGATTGGTGACTTTACCAGCACTTAAAATCTACTCCCACTCCAACGCGCCTTTTTTCCAGACGTAACAAAACCCCAACACCACAAACCCCATAAAAACCGCCATCTCGGCTAAACCGAACAGCCCCAACTCCCGGAACATGACCGCCCAGGGATAAAGGAAAACCATCTCAACATCGAAGATAATAAAAAGCATCGCAACAATATGAAAATGAACGGAAGCTTGCCCATGCGGGGAAGACATCGCTTCCTTGCCGCATTCAAAAGGTTTCGATTTTGCAGCGCTGGGGACTTTGGGACTGAGAAGCTTTGGGACCGTCAACAAGAATGCCGCGAGGGCCAAGGCGAATAAGAAAGCAAATATAATTGCAAGATATTCTAACATTTGATCGAGCCTTCAATTAAAAAATTCTTAAACAGACATCCTCTGATTGATGAATCCCTTCAACGATTCCTTAGACCAACGCCGATTTAAATTCCGCCACCAGCCCCTGCAGAGACTGTTTGGCATCGCCGAAAACCATCAGCGTATTTTCATTGTAAAACAGTTCGTTCTCCACACCGGCAAAACCGGGGGCCATCGAACGCTTCAGGACAAACACCGTCTTGGCTTTATAAACTTCGATGATCGGCATGCCGTAAATCGGACTGGTCTTGTCGTGCTCGGCCGCCGGATTCACGACATCGTTGGCCCCGATCACAATCGCCACATCCACCGTGTCCAGCATCGGATTGATCTCTTCCATCTCGATCAACTGGTCATAGGAGATGTTCGCTTCGGCCAATAAAACATTCATATGGCCGGGCATGCGTCCGGCCACCGGATGGATGGCAAAACGCACTTCGCAGCCGTTCTTTTCCAGAAATTCGCTCAATTCCCTGACGGCGTGCTGAGCTTGTGCCACAGCTAATCCATAACCAGGAACAACCACGACGGATTTTGCCGCCTCCAGAATCAGATACGCATCTTCGAGAGAAATCGATTTCGCTTCCTTTTTTTCAGCGCTTCCTTTTTTCTTCACCTCGGCCGCGAAGCCTCCGAACAAGACATTGGTCAACGACCGGTTCATGGCCTTGCACATGATGATACTTAATATAATCCCGTTGGCTCCAACCAGCGCGCCGACAACGATCAGGACCGTATTGTGAATCACAAAACCCGTGGTGCACGCGACCAACCCCGAATAACTGTTCAAGACAGAAATAACAACCGGCATATCCGCCCCGCCGATGGGAATGACCAGAAAAACCCCAAAGACAAACGACAAGATCAGAATCGTCAAGAAAACCGGATAACTGCCCAAGGGATTACTGATGAATAAAACCCCGCCGATCAAAAGCGCGATTAAGATTCCAATATTTAAAAATTGCATACCGGGAAATTTAATGGATTTCCCGGGAATGCGTTCACTTAATTTCCCCCAGGCAATACAACTTCCGGTGAACGTCACGCCTCCAATTAAAATGGAAAGAAATATCGAAACAGTAATAATCGGATCTGTGGTCGGATGATTGTGATACGCGGACCAGTCCACCAGCAGACTGGCCAACCCTCCAAATCCGTGCAGCAAGGCAATCGTCTCCGGCATTTGAGTCATGGCCGCGCGGTAGGCGGTAAAAATCCCGGCGGACGCCCCCAGGAATATCCCGAGAAGAATCCATTGATACGAAAGAATCCCTTTACTGAATAACGTCACAACCACCGCCAGCAGCATGCCGACCATGGAAAGGAAATTTCCTTTCCGGGCCGTGACCGGGGAACCCAGCATTTTCAGCCCGAAGGCAAAAAGAATACAGCTGATAATATAGGTAAAATTGATAATAAGGGTGACATCCATCGTTTATACTTTTTTCTTAAACATCTTTAACATTTTTTCAGTGATCAAATATCCGCCGACCACATTATAGGTGGCCAGGGCAACGGCGGCTGTGCCCAGAAAAATGGAAAAGCCGCTGTCCACATCCGATCCTGCGGCGATCAACGCGCCGACGAGCGTGATCCCCGAAATCGCATTGGCCTCCGACATGAGCGGTGTATGAAGTAACGGTGGCACGCGGGAGATCATCACAAATCCCAAAAAGACCGAAAGCGCCAAAATCATCAATAAATACATCAGATCCATATCCGTTCCTTTAATTAAAATTCAGATTTTTATTTCTTTCGGGGAAATAATCCCCGCGGAAACAACTGTTTTTAATGTTTCTTCAATCGACCATCCCGGGTCGACGGTTGAGGAAAGTTTCACCACAAAAAGAAAACCGTGGGCTGGTGTCGGGGCTGCCGGAATGATATTAAATGAATATTCCTCCTGAGATTTCTGATTAATCACCGGACTCACCACGAACGAAGGAAACATCGGACCCTCTTTCTTGATAGGAACGAACACGGCTTTTTTAAAGGCGTGTGTCTCTTGATTAACCGTCCAAAGACCTTGAGCGAATTGTTTACCAACAGCATAAATGGTGTTGATCAACGGAATCCGTTGCGTAAACCCTTCAATGAATTTCAGAAACTGATGACCGATGATATTGCTGACAATGATTCCAATCAAATAAAGAGAAATTAAAAGCAAAACAATGCCTAATCCCGGGATCTGATGGATCTCAACAAATTTGTCCAAGAATTTCATGATCTTTCGATCAATTAAAATGTAAAAGAGCTGAATCGTAAACGCACATAATAAAAGAGGTATAATCGCCAGCAGGCCTCTTAAAATATGATTACGGATATGTGTCATAACATTTTTAATCATCGGCTTAGCCTGATCAACTCAAACCTCTCCAGTAACTTTTTAATTATAGTACAGGAGTAAAAAACAAATGAATTTATTTGATATATTTTATTAAGATTAAACAAGATAAAGATTCAAGACAAGTCAAGAAAAAGTCAATTTTCCAGAGGGGATTTTAGGTGTCGATACTCAAACGGTACCCAACACCTGGTTCGGTGAGAATGTAGATGGGCCGGTTGGGATCGGATTCGATTTTATTGCGCAGATTACTGACCATCACCCGTAAAAGATGGGCCACGCCTTCGAAATCTTCGGTTTTATTCCAAACCTCTTTCAACAACTCTTTGTGGGTGACGACCCTCCCCGCGTTCAAGACCAAGAGCTTCAGGATATTATATTCGATCGGCGTCAAATGGACCTGACGTCCTTTGACCAGCACAACCCGCTTGCCGATATCGATGGACAATTTTCCAACGGTAAAGATCGTCTCGTTGCTTTCCGGCAGGAGTCGTCGGATCACGGCCCGGATGCGGGCGAGCATTTCGCCGACTTTAAAAGGTTTCGTCAGATAATCATCGGCTCCGGCATCGAGGGCGGCGATTTTATCCGATTCGCTTTCCCGCACCGACAAAATGATAATGGGAATTTTGGATCGCTCCCGGATCCGCTGAACGACTTTGGTTCCATCCATGTCCGGCAATCCCAAATCCAGAATGATGACATCCGGATACGAATAAATGGCGAGCTTCAGGGCCTCTGTCCCATCCTCTGCCTCATAGACGCTGTAGCCATGCGAGACCAGGGTGGCTTTGAGGAAACGTCTGATCGCTTTCTCATCATCCACAATAAGGACCCGCAGGCTCTGGTCATTTCCCATCGGTTTTACTCTCTTTCCCGACTAAGGGCAAAATCACCGACACCGTCACCCCTTTTTGCGGATTATTTTCGGCAAAAATCTCTCCGCCGTGCGCCTCCGCGATCCCTTTACAAATGGAAAGCCCCAGCCCCGTCCCGCTGATCTGACGGGGTTTGACCGCCCGGTAAAATTTATCAAAAATCCTCAGCAAATCATCCTTCGGAATTCCGATCCCTTCGTCTTGGACACTGATTTTAATTTGATCCTGGAGACATTCCGCTTTAATGGTGATCGTGGTCTCCGGCTGGGAATATTTGACCGCGTTGTCGACCAAATTGATAAAAATCCGCATCATTAACACAAAATCCATCGGGACTTCCGGAAAATCTTCGGGGATGTGAATCAGAATATTTCTTTTTTCAATCCCGTCTTTCAGTGGTTGCAACGAAGCGCCGATCACATCTCTGAGTTCGCAAGGTTCGATATGAATCTTCAAGGCCTTGGCTTCCAAACGCGTCATATCAAGGAGATTACTCACCAGCCGGTTCAGGTGATCCGAATCTTCATAGGCTGTGGCCAAAAGTTCTTCCCGCGTTTGTTGATCCAAAGACGAGAAATCATGCAACAGCGTATCCAAAACCCCCATGATCGACACCAGCGGGGTTCTTAAATCATGGGAAATCGAATTCAACAACGCCGTCTGAAGTTTTTCGGTTTCGCGCAGGAGTTCAAGCTGGAGGGAAACATCCGCCAACTTGGTCCGTTGGATCGCGATCGCCGCCTGATTCGCCAACATGCTTAACAGATAATTCTCCTTGGGATCACAGGCCGTATGGTCTTCTTTAAACAAAATTCCCAACACCCCAAACGTTCCTTGCGATGTTTTAAGCGGCAGATACTGCGACTTGGATTCGTAAAAAACCCGCGTGCACAATCCGGCGGGCTGCCCATGCTCGAAGACCCATGCGGCGATCGTTCGTTCAGATTCGGGCAGTGGAAAGCCGGGATCAAAGCTGACCAAATCAAGTTTATGATCCTCCAACAAAAAAATAGCGACATAACAATCAAAAATTTTTCCGACATTCATCCGGATAATCCGCAATACATCTTGAAAAGAATCGGACGTCGCCAAATCTTTGCTTAAATCGCAAAGCATCGTGGCCTGGATTTCCCGGTCGCTGGCTTTCATCGCCTGTTGCCTGGTTTTGGAGGCGAGTGTACTGACCAGTAAACCGACCACCAGAAATCCGATGAGAATAAACGCGGATTGAAGATCAAAACCCGCCAGCGATGCATTCGGAGGCATAAAAAAACATTTAAACGCGAAAACGCTCAGGACCGAACTTAAGACCGCCGGCCCCCGGCCCCATCGCACAGCGATCATCACGACAAAGAGCAAATAAAACATATCCAGGTTCATGGGACCGAAGACGCTCCTCACGAACAAGCCAAAACAAGTGACCAGCGCAATCACGGCCACACTCTTGAGATAGGGAAAAATTTGAGCGGAAATTAATTTCGACTGGTTCAAAGCGCAAATTCCTTCATGATCAGTTCAGGTTCTATCAAAAGTCATCATTAATACAAAAATAAAAAAGCATGGATCAAAATTCGGGTCCATGCCTTCTATTTTATATAAAGATTTTGCCTATTTGTCCATGTTAAAATTTTAAGACGCGTTCGCTAACAAACCACCTTATTCATTATTAAAACTCCCATCACTTTTATAATTTTGATGAACGACACCTCTGGGAAAGTCATTGGCGCCCAAAAGAAATGTTTTGACCTGTCCCGCAAGGCTTTGTTCAATCTGGTCCGTCCGGAGATCTTTCCAGACTTGCCGAAATTTTGGTTGGGACCATATAGTTTGCTCTTGAATGAGCCACTTCGCATAATCAAAATTATAGAGATTGCCTAAGGCAAAAAGGGCGTCATCTGTTGTGGCGATCCCCAAGCCATCGATCACCCATTGGTCTTTCGTTTTCATCAAGACGACCCGTTGGATGGTCTCTCCTTTCTCATGAACAACGACATATTCCAGTCTGAAAAATTGCAGTTTAAGCTTTTCATGATCTTCTCTCAAAAGGATATTGGATTTGCGTTCACGGACTTTGCCGAACTTTTGATAGATCTGAGACAAGGCTGATTCAAAGCCGGCGAAATCTTCGTTCGTCTTAAAACGGGATGAAGTTAAATCTTTATAAATTGTTTTAAAGTCCTGCTGGCTGCATAATTCAAAAAAACGCTGAATGAATACCTGGCTGGACTCATACAATGGTTCCGGAGGATCTGAAAATACGCGAGGACTCGGGAGAACCAAGGCCATCACGATCATGGTGGTTAAAATAAATGATTTTCTCATTGAGGATATCTCTTTCTCTCTTCGGTGAACTTGGGGAGCAATTCCTATTTGCGTTTTCCGAACATGATCCTGTCTAACGAAATAAATCCCGGCCCCAAAACCAATAAGAGAACGGCGATCCCCCAATAGACCAAGGCGGGCTCGTAGGACAGGCCTCCCTTAAGATTCACGAAGGGATCATGCCGCACGATCATATGCATGTGGACGGCGACCGACATCGTGCACAACAGGCCGAAGGAAAAAAGCGGCGTCAAAAATCCGAACGCCCAGGCAAAACCTCCCCCGAATTCCGAGATTGCGGCCAATAGCTGAAAAAAACCGGGAATATTCGACTCGGGACCAGCCCAGGCAAACGGGGTCTGGATTTTTCCCCATCCATGATGGATAAACGCGATGCCCGCAATCAGACGCAGCACCAATAATGCGACCGACGCACCGGCTGAGTGAGACACAGGTTGCCAAAAAGATTTTAAATTTGCTTTGCTCATTTGGCTCCTTTCCATCAGGCCTTTTTTTCCTGACATGCGGACGTCATTATCTCATAAAAACCGGCCGACGGAGAACATTCTTTTTTAAAAAATAAACCGTCGCGTACACCCGGTTCAACCGGATGAAAATGGGAGTGCTGTTTAATCCATTCGCCTCGCGTGGTCATGCTGCAGCAATAAATTATTCAAATAAATATCCGTTCCCACATCAGGACGATTTCCATGGGCAATAAACACATCCGCCAGATAACGGTCGTATTTATCCGAACGGCTGGAGCGCACGATCAACGTCTGCGCTTCCTTAATATAGGCCTGCACAAAGGTCTTCGCGGCCTGGCCTTCTTTGGTGTTCAGCTCCGGACAATCCAGCCCGCGCAACCGAAGCGTCTCGCGGTGCCACTGGCCGAACCCTAAACTGAATCGCACCTTGAGCGTATCGCCGTCGATCACCTTCTCCACGATCGCGGAATAGGTGTAAAGGTCTTGGGCGCCGCGTTTGCTTTCGAAGAGTTTGAATTTGTCTTCGGTCGGGCGCGATTCGACGATCGTTTGATCGCTGAAGCGCGCTTGCTGGACGGAAGTGATTTCCTGGAAATTTCCAAAACCTAAATCGAGATAAAATTCGGGTTCGTCGGCGGAGGCAACATTCGGGCGTTTGACGATGCGGTAGGTGTAGGGCGTGCCGCGTTGGGGGGTTAAAAGTTGACTCTGAGTTCGTAGTTCTGGGCTCTTCGCTCTTGGAGCGTCAGCCGGTTGTTCGTCCTGGATCCGCGCGGCGAGTTCGTCGGCAGTCCAGGCGTGGCGGAAGGCGGCTTTTTCGAGTTGAGCACGTTTTTTATCATCGGAGACAGCAATAAGTTTTCGAAAATGGCTCCAGCTGAATTGTCGGCGGCCGCCGACAATTGGCGGGCGAGGATAAACCTTGACGAACTGAACACACCGGTGCAGATTGCTCAAATCCACCTTAAGATCTTTCGCTAAGCGCTGAACGACCTCGGTCCCATACTCGGCGCGGTCGGCGTTTTTCAAAATATCCGCCTGAATGAGCTTCCCCGTCTCCCAGTACGTCCTCACCCGCTCCTCTTCAATCCGCCGCTGTCCTTCCACGAGCGCTTCGCGAACGCGTTTGAGAAGGGTTAGGTAGGTGTCGGATTTGATTGAAGATTTTGGCATTTATTGTTGTTTTATAGGAATCAACTTCTCCAAGCCAAATGCTAATATTACGCCGATGGTAGCCCATAAGATATTTAGAATATTTCCGATTAGAAAAACATGATGAGAAGACATTCTATCTATTGATTTAGCAAATTGTTGCCAAGTAACAGCGACTTTGGTAGTAATCCAAAAGACAATAAACTCAGGTCGTCGAATTACTAACGCAAAAAAATACACCATAAGTTCTAAAGTTCCCAATAAATTTACAAATGAATACGCATCTTTAATCTTTCTCTCCCCACTTGATAAATAACGCCACAACAATTTATTAATCCAGTGATTTAGATAACCTCCCACAAGAACAGATATAAATATTCCAAACCATATTTGATCCAATAGAGAATTATTTTTATTTGCTAGGGTAAAAAATCCTTGGATATAAAAATTCCTTCCTACAATAATTAAAAAAACCATAATGCTAACTAAATATATCCGATAAACTGTTTCCTTTTCAAAAGAACCAAACCCTAAATTATGTTTTCTAGCGGTAAACCATGCAACAATGCAATGCACAAACAGGACTAAAGACGGCATCAACAAAATAAAAGCTGCACCATTTTCCATATTAATACTAAAATGAAATTTATAGTACAGCCAATAAAAAGACCAATACAAGATTAAGGAAAATAATTGTTCAATAAGTTTCATTTAATGCCCTTTTACGACTCTGTTTTATTACGATATGATAAACGAGACCAAATTCCATTTTTTCTTAGTACTTAAATTATTTTAAAATATCTCATAGCCTGTGTAATAAATTGTCGTTTAGACTCAGAACACAAATTTTTACGGCCATTACCTTGCCTATTCCCCTTAACAAACTGTCCCTTCAAAATGTGCCCCATTATCCCCCCCGCCCACCGCTTTTGTCAACCCTTTCAAGCCGATCTTCTTCGCGATCGGTTCTGCAAAATCTTGATTTGCTCTCTGGTTAAATCTTCTTGCTCTGATTTCTCATAAGGAAACAGCATATATATTTTTTCATCTCGAGTATACACGTAATAAATGACCCTTAATCCACCCCTTTTGCCTCTCCCTTTCCCCTAGACCACACCCCTTAAGGGTGTCGGGGTTCGAAAAACTTCTAAAAAAACAAACGATGTGAACATTTTCACATCGTTTGTTTTAAAACCTCCAAGGATAAAATTATTCCCCGCCTTCAGAAGCGATAGCTGATGAACCCATAAAAAACGGAGCCGTCATTGTTCCAACAGCTAGTAATACTAAACTCAACATAAGAATAACAAAAAATTTCTGCATTCTCCTCCCCTCCTTTCCTCCATCGACATTCTTCGGATATAAAAATGATTTGTTTTTAAAATAACATATGGTCTTTACCTTGTCAACAGACTGATCAAAAGGACTTGGGCCCTTAGAAGGAACGAAATTTCCATTTTTGATCCCGGAAAAATTTTTAATCTTTTCGTTGCGAAAATTTTTTTTTAAATTAAGATGAATTTGTATATCAAAATTATAAATTAATCCTTTAAACAAGGAGCATAAATGCGCTTATTAAAAATCGCTACGGTTGTCTCTGGATTTTTATTTTTACCGCGACTTCTTTTTGCCGATGCCAATTACGATAGTCAACTGGACCAATTAAAACAAAAAACCGAAGATCAAGAAACGCTCATCCAACAGCAACAGAAGACCATTGAGTACCTCATGAACCGTATGACGGACATCGAGCAAAAATTAGATCAACAAGTTCCCTCCCCACTCCCTGCTGCTCAAACAGCCCAGCCCAATCAACGCCTCAACCTCACGACGGGAGAATACTCGAGTCTTCCCGGTAACGAATCTCCCAAAAGTGTTTTAGAAAACCCCTGGTGGAAAAATATTGTACTCAGCGGATATGGCGCCGCTGGCTTTCTGTGGACCGGGGGAAGATCCGTAAGGCAGCATGGCGGCTTTTTAAACTATGAGGCCTCGATCAATGTGGATGCCAAGGTATGGGAGGATGTCCATTATTTTCATGAAATCAGCACGGTTCCAATCGGCGATATGGGAACGAGATCTGTGGGCACCAATCAGGTGTATGTTCAATTTCAGGATGTGATGAAAACCCTTTTTAATGAGGAAGGTACGGGCATCGGGGCGAAGATCGGCCGTATGGATATTCCATTTGGAGAAGAGTATTTAACTCAGCACGTCATAGATAATCCGCTCATTTCGTTCTCCGCAGCCTGGCCCTGGTTCTGGGATGAAGGGCTGGAAATTTATAACTCACAAAATAAAATCAAATGGATCGCCGCCGTTATGGATGGCGACACTGATCGCTCTTTTGATAGCACCAATGATAAAGCTGTCATTTTAAAGCTGTATGGTAACCCAACGGAAAAGTTATATTTAAGTGGAAGCTTTATGCGTAACGGAAAAACCAGCGAGTCAGCCATGCTGTTAGGCTACAGTTATTTGATGCCGGTTGGTTCGGAAGGGTTCTCTTCTTTAGGAACGAGTCCATCCAGCGAAGTTAGTCCTTATCTTTATGAAGCCGACGCCCAATATCAATTCGGCGAAGATAGATATCTGAAAGGTCAAATCGGTTATGTGTGGCTTAATGATAAAAACGAAGAGTTTGACCGGGATATTTATTATTTTCAACTGGAACCCAAGTGGAACCTTGGGCCCCGATTTGACAACAAATGGGCTATCGTGGGACGATTCAGCGGTGTTGGCACTTTCAATGATCATAAAGGATATCTCTTCAGCGGCCCCATTGATACCGGGGGAGATTTTGGTTTTGATACAAGCGAGCTGTACCGCTACGCCCTGGGCTTAAATTTTTATCCCAATCCACATACTTTGATCAAAATGGAATATTCAGTCGATGATTTCCACCTGATTGATCATTCTCCTAAAGGAGAAGCGGGAACCAAGGGGCGCAATCTCGTTGGAATTATCACGGCGGTAAAATTTTAACCATGACCGCTTCTTTTCGTCCCTTCTTCTGGTTCTGGATCGGCAGCATCATTTTTATCTGGATCGATATTTTCATCGGACATTTGGGTGGACACCTGCAGAACGCTTTGATGTGGATTCCACTTTTGGTTTTACCCCTGGCGGCCTTAAGCGGGACGGTTATTGTCGCGCAAGGTTCTCAAAAACTTAATGGGGTATTTTTAAAATGGTCATCCTGGCTTTTGATTTTAACCGGACTGCTCGGCGGATATCTGCATGGTTATGCGGTGTTTGAGGAACTTCATGGTTCTATCCAATGGGAAATTTTAGTCCGGATGATCCGTTATCCTCCTGTTTTGGCGCCTTTAGGCGTAACGGGGTTGGGAATTCTGGGACTTATTCTTCAATCAAGATAAATAAATTTCATAGGACGTGCATTCATGAAGATAAAGATGGTCCGGAGGAATTTGTTTTTTACTATTTTGATTGTTCTCATTTTTATTTTGATACCCCCTCGTATCCACGCAGAGGTTCAGGATATCGTTATTAAGGGAACAGTCAAAATTTACGATACCAAAGGACAGCTTAAAAATAATCATAGCGATGTTGTTATCTTTCTCGATGAGATCGAAAACCCTCCGGCTCATATGCCTGCCCCCGAGAAAAACCCGGTCATCACTCAAATCAATAAGCGTTTTATTCCGAATGTCCTGCCGGTTTTGGTTGGGACCACCGTGGAATTCCCCAACGAAGATACGGTTTATCATAATGTTTTTTCGCTCTCGAAGGTCAAACCGTTTGATCTCGGGATTTATCCGCAAGGAAGCCAAAAGACGGTCACCTTTGATAAACCCGGTCTCGTGAAAATCTATTGTAATATCCATCCCCAGATGCTTGCTTACATCCTGGTTTTAGCCAATCCTTATTTCACGATCACCGATGCCGATGGACATTTTGAAATCCATAATGTTCCCGAAGGAAAAACCGTCATTCGAACGTGGTACCCTCGGGCTAAAAAATATCCGGAACAGAAAATTGTGGTGCCCCGCGAAGGGATCGGAGACGTTCATCTGTCGATTCTAGAAAATGTGACTCTTCAAATTCAAGAAGAAATCATCACCGTTGACCACCCAAATAAATGGGGTCAGGATTATCCGGCCAAATATTAAATGAAAATACCACTTAAACTAAGTCAAAAACTCTACATCGGGATATGTCTCATTATTGCTTTGATCATGCTGTCTATCCTGTCGGTGGGGCATTTTTCCATCATTCAAGCAATCGAAGAAAAGACCGAAAAAAATCTTTTAAAAGCTAAAGAAATTTTTATTTTTTTCCAACAGAGCCGATTTAGAGATCTTTTAACCTCCGGAAAGATTGTCGCCGAAATTCCTTACTTGCGCAGTGTTATGACCACTCCCGAGATTGATCACGCAACGATTTTGGATACCGCGCAGAGTACTCAAAAAATCATTAAAAGCGATCTGATGATGCTCGCTGATAATCAAGGGAAACTGCTTGCCTCAATCACCGAACCCGAGCGTTCGGGGGATATGATGCTGCAAGAGCCAGGCTTTACCCAGACACTGAAAGGAGAAAATTACTGGGGGATATGGGTCAGGCCGTCCGGGATTTATCAGGTGGTGGGAACGCCGATGGTGTTTGGGGAAGAAGTCATGGGGGCTGTTTTGATCGGCTATGAAATCAACAGCGAGGTTCTTGACAAACTGGCGCGGATGACCAATTGCGCGGTGGCTTTGATCAGTCCCAATAAAGTTATTTCCTCCTCGGGGATTTCCATGGATACCATCAAAAGGTGGACCGCTTCCATAAAGCATCATCCTTATGAACAATTTGTCAAAAGCGGGACCTCCGATGTTGATCTGCTTGCCAGCATCCCATTGATGGAAAATGGGCATTCGGGATTTTTCATCCTGGCTGATTCTTTGAATCAAGAATTGTCCTTTTTTAATCAGTTACAGACCAAATTCTTGCTGGTGGGGCTAGCTATTCTGATGATGGCACTGGCTTTAGGGATCCTTTATTCCCAGACAATCACCCGACCGGTTGAAGAACTCGTCGAGGCAACCAAACGAATCGCTCAAGGAGATCTTTCTTCGCAGGTGCCAATTGATTCCAATGATGAAATAGGCCAGCTGGCGATATCTTTTAATCATATGGCGGATAAGCTTAAAAAACAACTTTTTCTAAAGAATATGTCGATAAGATTATTGCCAGTATGATCAATAGCGTGGTTGTCTTGTCTAACGATCGCAGAATTCGAATGGTCAATCTTTCCACGCTTCAGCTGACAGGTTACCGGGAAGAGGAGCTCGTTGGTCAACCGATAACAGTTTTATTGGCGCAGGATCATATGTCGAATAGACCGGATGAAGAAATAGTCTTTAATAATATTTTTGAAGAGCAATTTGTTTCTAAAGATGGAAAAAAAATTTCAGTTTTGTTCTCCGCTTCTCTCATTAAGACGAAAGAAGGCCAGAACCAGGGCATTGTTTGCGTTGCGCAGGATATCACGATCCTCAAACAGGCTGAAGGAGCGCTTCGTCTAAGTGAAGAGCGTTATGCCCTGGCAGCCTCGGGGGCCAATGACGGTTTGTGGGATTGGAATTTGAAAAAAAATAAAATTTATTTTTCTCCTCGATGGAAATCTATGCTGGGATATAGCAACGTAGAAATCGGGGAGGATCCGCAAGAATGGTTTAATCGGATTCACCCTGAAGATATTAGTCGCGTTCGGCGTTCTCTTGAATCTCTTGAGAATGATATCACCCAGTCTCTTTTGGAAGTGGAATACCAAATTTTGCACAAAAATGGAAATTATCTGTGGGGACTCACCCGAGGAATTGCCGTCAGAAATGGCACAGGAATCTGTCGGATGGTCGGCTCGCAAACCGATATTACCCAAAGGAAACAATATGAAGAACAACTCCGTTACGATGCCTTGCACGACAAACTCACCGGCCTTCCCAACCGGACACTGTTATTGGATCGTCTAAGCCACTTGATCGAACGCAGCAAACGGCATTCCGACTATTTAT
>JAHFFY010000069.1 GCA_023247705.1 Candidatus Omnitrophota bacterium
CCGGAGCCGGAGGAGGAACACTTGCGTATGCACTTGCGCCTTCGGGTAAACGTATTCTCATCCTTGAACGGGGGGATTATCTTCCTCGGGAACAGGACAATTGGAATACGCACGCGGTTTTTACGGAATCAAGATATAAAGCGAAAGAACAGTGGTACGATAAAGACGGTAGGATTTTTCATCCCGGCATTCATTATTACGTTGGCGGCAACACCAAAGTTTATGGCGCGGCGCTGTTACGTTTTCGTAAAAAAGATTTTGGTGAACTTCGCCATCATGGCGGCATCTCACCCGCTTGGCCGATTAGCTATGAGGATTTAGAACCCTATTATACGAAGGCGGAAGAACTTTACTATGTCCACGGTGAGAGGGGAATCGATCCAACCGATCCATCAGCTAGCGCTCCGTATCGTTTTCCATCTATTAGTCATGAATCACGTATTCAAGAACTGTTTGCTGATTTTAAAAAACTCGGCTATCAACCTTTTCCTTTACCGATGGCGATCATGCGGGACGAAAAAAATCCGAACAAAAGCCGCTGTATTCGCTGCCCGACGTGTGATGGATTTCCTTGCCTTGTACACGCCAAAGCTGACGCGCAGGTGGTTTGTGTTGACCCGGCTTTAGAATATCCTAATGTCAAACTTTTAACCAATGCGTGCGTGACGCAATTAAAGACGAATCCTTCCGGCCAAAGCGTTAATAAAGTTTGTGTTAAGCGTAATGGTGAGGAGGAAGAATATTCTGCGCACATCGTTGTCGTTTCTTGTGGGGCGATTAACTCCGCCGTGCTTTTGTTGCGTTCCGCCAATGACAAACATCCGCAAGGATTGGCCAATCGTTCGGGTGTTGTGGGTCGCTTTTATATGTGCCATAATAATTCCGCATTGTTGGCGATTTCCAAAGAACCGAACCCGACGGTCTTTCAAAAGACACTGGGGCTTAATGATTTTTATTTTGGAGCGGATGATTGGGAATATCCCTTGGGTCACATCCAAATGCTGGGGAAAACCAACGCCGAAATTTTAAAAGGCGATGCGCCGTCATTTGCGCCCGAGCTCGCCTTGGATTTTGTGGCGAAACATTCGCTGGATTTTTGGCTCACCTCGGAGGATTTGCCGGATCCGGATAATCGGGTCACGGTCAACGCCAAAGGCGAGATCACTCTGCATTACACCGAGAACAATACCGAAGGGCATCAACGTTTGATAGCGAAATTAAAAAGTTTGCTTAAGAAAATCGGATGCGAGGAACATCTGTTCCCTTGCTCTGTTTATTTAGGAAAAAAGATTCCGCTGGCGGGGACAGCGCATCAGTGTGGAACGATCCGTTTTGGTCGTGATTCTAAAACATCCGCCTTGGATGTGAATTGCAAAGCGTACGATTTGGATAATCTTTATGTGGTTGACGGAAGTTTTTTTGCCTCGAATTCCGGCGTTAATCCTGGCTTAACGATTATGGCGAACGCGTTGAGGGTGGGGGAGCATATAAAGATGAGAATTATCTGATGTGTTGAAAAATTTTTAGAAAAAGAAATTATGAAATATTTGATACTGAGAATTTGTTTATTCACATTATACGTTTTTCTAAATATTTCTTTCGGGCTAGCCCAAGAACTTGGTTTAAAGGAGCCTATTCATTTTAGAGATTATAAAGAGTTGTTTGCCTATATTGCCAGCCAAAATGAATTGGATGGTGATGACAATACGTTATTTGTTCTGGCTGCAGATAGTCAGATTGATTATCAACCTTGGCCCGGGAATCTGGATGAAGCGGTTGCAATTATTACCGCGAATTATTATGAGAAGATGGGGTTGAGGAAAATTAATAGAATCCGAGGGGCGAGTTACAATGGGCGATTTTATGTGGTCCGTCCTGATGGAGAAGGTTACGCGTTGGTAGGTATTCTGGAAGGGAACGGTTACCACTGGGCCAGCATCAACGGCAAAGAAGCCTTGATTACTAGCTGGCACATGTCGGCTAGCGAGAGTATCGAAACAGTATATCGGTGGGATGGAAGGATCTTCCGACAGGTTGCTCGGGAGGATAAAAAGTACAATTGAGAATTTTTAAAAGAATTTTTTATTGGATTCATTAAGTATTTATAGGCTGGGATTATAATAGAGCAAATCTAAGTATGACCTCCGAAGAAAAACGATTAGAGGAAGCACGCACCCAAAAAGTGCATTGGCGGCGGTGGGGACCGTACTTGGCCGAGCGGCAATGGGGCACGGTGCGGGAAGATTACAGCGCCGACGCTGAAGTGTGGAAATCGTTTACCTTTGATCAGGCGCGGTCGCGCGTTTATCGTTGGGGCGAAGACGGGATCGCGGGAATTTCCGACAATCATCAACGTCTTTGCTTTGCCATCGCGTTGTGGAATGGACAAGATCCATTTTTAAAAGAACGATTGTTTGGTTTGTCAGGAAAAGAAGGCAATCACGGCGAAGATGTGAAGGAATACTATTTTTATCTCGATAACACGCCGACGCATTCGTATATGAAATGTCTTTACAAATATCCGCAGAAGGCTTTTCCTTATCAACAATTGCTTGAGGAAAATAAGCGCCGGAGCCGTCAAGAACCGGAGTTTGAACTACTCGATACCGGGGTCTTTGCCGAGGACCGTTACTTTGATGTGTTCGTGGAATATGCAAAAAATACCGCGGACGATATTTTGATTCAAATCAACGTTACCAATCGCGGACCGCAAGAGGCCACGTTGCACCTTCTGCCGACGCTATGGTTCCGTAACACGTGGGTGTGGAATAAGAGCAATGACAAACCTAGCTTAAAAGTTTTGAAATCAAACAGCCGTTTGAGTGTCGTTGAGGCTAATCACCCGATGCTAAAGAGCAGATTCCTTTATGGCGCCCCACCGCAGGAGTTTCTTTTTACCGATAATGAAACGAATTATGCGAGGCTTTTCGGTGGCAAAAATATTTTTCGTTATGTTAAAGATGGCATCAATGATTATATCGTCAGCAATCGTAAGGAAGCAGTGAATCCTTCAAAAACTGGAACCAAGATGTCCAGCCACTATGTTTTAAAAATTCCCAGCGGTCAAACAAAAATCGTTCAATTGCGATTAAGTGATGAAAAGAATTTAGCCGACCCATTCGGTACCACATTTTCAGAAATTTTTCAAAAACGAAAAGAAGAAGCGGATGAATTTTATAAAAAAGTTTGTCCTCATCCCTTGACTGAAGACATGCAGAACATCCAGCGTCAAGCCTTTGCCGGAATGTTGTGGAACAAACAATTTTATCATTATGTCGTGGAGGAATGGCTGAACGGCGACCCCATTGGCCCGCCTCCGCCGGAATCGCGCAAGTACGGACGTAACCACGAATGGATTCATTTTTATACCGACGATATTATTTCTATGTCGGATGCCTGGGAGTATCCGTGGTTTGCGGCGTGGGATTGGGCGTTTCATACGATTCCTTTGGCGATGATCGACCCGGATTTTGCCAAGCGTCAGCTTATCTTGCTGACGCGCGAATGGTATATGCACCCCAACGGTCAGCTGCCGGCGTACGAATGGAATTTTAATGATGTCAATCCGCCGGTGCATGCGTGGGCGGCGTTGCGTGTCTATCGCATTGAGAAAAAAATGTACGGCCGGGCGGACAAATTATTTTTAGAGCGCGTTTTTCAAAAATTACTTTTAAATTTTACCTGGTGGGTTAACCGTGAAGATGCCGAAGGAAATAATGTTTTTGAAGGCGGATTTCTGGGGCTGGATAATATCGGTGTTTTTAATCGCAGTGAACTTCCCACCGGCGGCCACATCGAGCAGGCCGACAGCACCAGTTGGATGGCGATGTATTGTTTGAATATGCTCGCCATTGCTCTCGAGTTGGCGCCCGAGGATCCCAGCTACGAAGATATCGCCAGCAAATTTTTTGAGCATTTTCTTTATATCGCCGATGCGATCAACCGTGTCGGCGATCCGGAAACGGATTTGTGGGATGAAGAGGATGGATTTTACTACGATGTCTTACATCTGCCCAACGGTGCGCGCATTCCATTGAAGGTGCGTTCGGTGGTGGGATTGATTCCACTTTTGGCAGTGGAGACGATTGACCCGAAGGTGCTGACGAAACTCCCCGGGTTTAAAAGCCGTCTTGAATGGTTCATCAACAACCGTCCGAATTTAAAAAAAAATGTCGCGTGTATGGAAACCAAAGGCGCAGGGGAGCGCCGGCTTTTGTCGATTGTCAGCAAAGATAAACTTAAACGCATTTTAGAAAAACTCTTGGAGGAAACAAAATTTTTAAGTCCTTGCGGTATTCGTTCACTTTCAAAGAATCATGCCGAAAATCCGTATTCGTTTCACATCAACGGTCAGGATTATAGCGTCGCGTATGAACCGGCGGAATCCACGAGTGGTTTGTTCGGCGGCAATTCCAACTGGCGCGGCCCGGTGTGGTTTCCCTTAAATTATCTTTTAATTGAGGCGTTGCAGAAATTTCATTATTATCTCGGTGATGATTTTAAAGTGGAATGTCCGGTTGGGTCAGGAAAGAAGCTGACTTTGTGGGAGGTAGCAACCGAACTTTCGCATCGGTTGATGAATATTTTTTTGAAAGATTCTGCAGCCCGCCGTCCGGTTTACGGTTCTGTTGAAAAACTTCAAAATGATCCGCAGTGGCGCGACTACATTCTTTTTTATGAATATTTTAACGGCGACAACGGTGCCGGTCTCGGCGCCAGCCACCAAACCGGCTGGACTGGTCTTGTGGCCAAACTGATTCAACAATACGGTGAGTATTGCCTTTCCAAAAAGCCGCCGAGGATGGTTTGATAGATTTTCGATAAGGAAGCTGTTCCTGCCGCAGGGATACGCACCCCCCGTCAAAACTATGCTTTAGAATAATCATTAGACATGTTTGCTAGAACCCGTTAATATGTTGGAGTTATTTACCGACATCTGTAAAAGTAATAGCAAACAGTACTGGCCTCCGCTCGTCCAGAATAATCAAGGAGATATTGCAATTACTTATGCGGAGGCCGGTAAGAAACCTTCTGGAATTTTATCCGCCTTCGCCAGAAAACCGCGGACGTGAGTCCGCGGATGAATGGCGAGGATAATCCTGCGAAGCCCAACGCAAAAGCCTTTGGGCGAAGCAGGATAATGGCTACGGCGGATTTCGCCGAAGAAATAAAAGAAACCACGGGTGTAAACCCGTGGAGCTTCGTCTATGGCCTTAATTAGTTTACAAGAAATCACCATTGCTTTTGGCGGGCCACTGATTTTTGATCAGTTAAGTCTGCAATTAGAAGCCGGCGAGCGGGTAGCTTTACTGGGCCGTAACGGCGCGGGTAAAACGACGTTAATGAAGGTCATTGCCGGCCAGCTGGGTGTGGACGACGGAGAGATCGTCCGTCAGCAGACAATCGAGATCACCCATTTGCCTCAAGAAATACCGTCGGATATTCAGGGAAACGTTTTTGATATTGTTGCCTCGGGGCTGGGAAAACGCGGAGAACTTTTAAAGGATTACCATCATGTCAGCCATCGTTTGCACACCGAGCATACACCGGAATTGATGCGCCAGCTCGACCGCTTGCAGGCGGAATTAGATAAAACACAAAGTTGGGATATTAACAATCAAGTTGAATATGTCATCTCCCAGATGAAGCTGGATTCGGAAGAGGATTTTGAACATTTATCCGGCGGACAAAAGCGGCGGGCACTGTTGGCTAAGGCGCTCGTCATCAAGCCGGATATTCTTCTTCTGGATGAACCGACGAATCATCTCGATATTGATTCCATCAACTGGCTCGAAGAATTTTTGAAAAATTATTCCGGGACACTGCTTTTTGTGACCCACGACCGTATGTTTATGCGTCATTTAGCAACCAGGATTGTTGAACTTGACCGTGGGAAGATTTACAGCTGGAGTTGCGATTATGAAACGTTTCTGGCCCGTAAACAGATGGCCCTCGATAACGAAGAGGCTCAGCGTCACGAGTTTGATAAAAAGTTAGCGCAAGAAGAAGTTTGGATTCGGCAGGGGGTCAAGGCGCGTCGTGTCCGCAACGAAGGCCGCGTCAAAGCGTTGGAACGGATGCGCGAGGAGAAAAAAGCGCAGCGTCAGGTGACGGGCTTGGTGAATATGAAAGCGCAGGAGGCGGAGCGCTCGGGACATTTGGTGGCCAAGGTTTCGAATTTAGGATATAGCTACGGTGATCTTTGCCTGGTGAGAGATTTCTCGACGCACATTATGCGCGGGGATAAAATCGGTGTTATTGGTCCCAATGGTTCCGGGAAGACGACACTGTTGCGTTTATTATTAGGGAAGATGACACCGCTTAAGGGGAAGGTGCGGTTGGGAACGAATTTGGAGATTGCTTATTACGATCAGTTGCGCGAACAGTTGGATGAGGAAAAGTCCGTCATGGAAAATGTGTGCAGCACAAGCGACACGATCACGATTAACGGTAAGCCGCGGCACATTATTGGTTATCTCCAGGATTTTCTTTTTTCACCGGAGCGCGCCCGCACGCCGGTAAAAGTGCTCTCCGGCGGAGAACGTAACCGTCTTCTTTTGGCGCGGCTTTTTACCAAACCGTCCAATGTTTTAGTGATGGACGAGCCGACCAATGATTTGGATATCGAAACGTTGGAGCTCTTGGAAGAATTGCTTCTCGAGTATTCTGGAACGCTTCTTTTGGTCAGCCACGACCGGGCAGTTCTTAATAATGTCGTGACAAGCACCTTTGTGCTGGAAGGTGAGGGCGTCATCAATGAATACCCCGGCGGTTATGACGATTGGCTCAGTCAGCGAAAGCCTGTGATTCGAGAGCCAAAACCAAAAGTAAAGGTTAATGAGGAAGAAGATATTTTAGAGTCCGAAAGTCCCCCCAAGCCCATCGTCCGGCGAAAACTCACCTTTAAAGAAGAAAAGGAATTGGCTGCTCTGCCTGCCAAAATCGAGAAGCTCGAAGCCGAGCAGGATGAGCTTTACACGCTCATGTCGGCCCCGTCCTTTTATAAAAAAAATTCTCTTGAAATTAGCCAGGCCAAGGCGAAACTGGAGAAAATCGAAGATGAACTGCTTAAAACCTACGAGCGTTGGGAGTTCTTGGAAGAATTGCGGGAAGCTGCTTGATCGTTGCAATGACGGTTCCTGCCGCAGGGATCCGCCTCACCCGCCACAATAATCTTTGGACATTTCTGGCAGAGACAATTAAAATTATTTGAGTTATTGAAACGTTTTGGAATTGCACTTAATTGGGGAATTAGGTATGCACGTCCCCAGAAGTTTAAAAGAACATACAACGGATTGTCAGAGGTAGGGCGATGAACGCATTGCTTGTCCGTGTTGGCGCAGATTGTAGCGCTGGCGGCGGTTCCTGGAATGGCCCGGTCGACAGCAAATCCGGTGATTTCGCATATGTTCCCATCCCGGAAACCAAGCTGGTTCATTCCGGTTTGGAGAAGGCGTACAGTTCTTTAGATCCCGTGCTGGAGCGGTTTCGTGTCGAGCTTCCGCTAAAGCTTCGTTTAAAAAATATGCACCTTGATCCAGACTTTACGAATCTCACATATGGCGATCAGGGCCGGCGGGCGAAACAGTTGCTTCGATGTTTGGACACCAATGATATGATCGTTTTTTATGCCGGGCTTAAAGATGTGCGCAGGAAAGGTTATCTGATTTATGCCATTATCGGCCTGCTAATTGTTAAAGATTTCCTTTCAGCCGTTGAAATTTCCAAAAAAGATAGGGATATCAACGCTCATTCACGCCGGGTTCTCGCACCGGATGCCGAAGACATTGTTGTCCGGGGGCAGCCGGGAGTGTCGGGTCGGCTCAAGCGATGTTTGCCGATTGGCGAGTTCAGGGATCGTGCCTATCGAGTTCAGATAGACCTGCTTGAGGAATGGGGCGGGTTGTCGGTCAAGGATGGTTATCTCCAGCGCAGTGCCAGTTTACCTCGGTTTCTTGACGTTCCACGTTTTGTCCGCTGGTTAAAGCGGCAAAAGCCTGTTTTGCTTCAAGCGAATAATTGATATCCATGATGTCACAGAAATTTAAAATATATTATTACAAGCTCACTACCGATAACGGTGGAGCGCCATGTGTGAAGGAGAAGGATGGCTTGTTGTCTCTCGCCATTTGCAAGCCGAGGATCCGTAGTACAGCAGAGCGGGGAGACTGGATTTTTGGGTTTGCTGCAAATTCGTTAGATCAGGATAACCGATTAATTTACATTGCGCAGGTTACGGAGAAGATTTGTAATGGTGATTATTATCGGCAAAAATGTTTCGTGTCCAGGGCTGATTGTATTTATCAGTTGCATGGCGATAAATACGTCTGGCGTTGCGGAGCTCTGCATCATGGTCCCGAGCACCTCGTGCATGACTTAGGCAAGCCGCCTGATTATAAGAACATCAGTGTTCTTCTTAGCAGAGAGTTTAGATATTTTGGTAAAGAAGGAACCGCCGAATATAAATCCCGATATCGTTTGTTGAAGCAAGCTGTGGAAGGACTTGGTCGAGGACATCGTGTTAATTGTAAGAAGGCATTAAAGAAGGAACTGATGGCGCTCAAAGAGGAAGTTTGGAAGAAATATTCGAAGAAGGTTTTGGGAGAACCCACCAGGCAGCTTGAACACGGAATATGCCATCGCAGCAGATCATGCGGTGTTCTCGAGTGAAATCGCAGGCGTTACTAAATGGGACAGGCTGACAGAATAAAGACAGGGTGGCACTTTTAGTAACGTCTCCTTTTTCGCAAGAAACATCAATTTAAATTCCGACTGCGCAGTCGGAATTGAGTTCCGTCCACGTGGACGCAATTGAAGATTGTACCAGAATAAACGACTTTTTCTCCAAAAATTTTGTGTAACCCCAAAGTGATAATGTCCTAATTGGCCAAAATAATAATGTCCTAGTGAGATGGTATAGTCCATAACGTGAAGGAGGGCGTTATGGACAAGGACATAATTATGATCAGGCCGAAG